>JAZLFU010000179.1:0-4444 GCA_045615915.1 Oscillospiraceae bacterium | reverse complement strand
TATCAATAGGGTAAATTTGCCTTGTAAAAACTTCATTATTATTATATAATAATATATAACCATCTATTTTTAAGGAGAATAAAATGACAGCTCTTTTTTCACAGGGATTACGGAGTACGTTATATATTCTGTTTATTCGTTTAATAGTTGCATTTATAGCTCTTCCGGTACATGAATGCGCCCATGGATACGCCGCATTGCGTATGGGAGATCATACTGCCGAAAGAGAGGGAAGACTTACTCTCAATCCTTTTGCACATTTTGATTTTATAGGAACAACTGCCATTATTTTATTTGGATTTGGTTGGGCAAAGCCGGTTCCGATAAATCCTCTTAATTTTGAAAATCCAAAAAAGGGAATGATGATTTCGGCTTTGGCAGGGCCTCTTTCAAATATTGGTATGGCGTTTCTTTCAATGGTATGTTATAAAGCGCTTGATATACCGCTTATGTTAGGCGGAGGAACAGCTTCATCTTTTTTTGAGACTTTGAGAATGTTTTTCAGCTATTCAATGTCAATAAATATTACTCTTGGCGTATTTAATCTTATACCGATCCCGCCGCTTGACGGTTCAAGAGTTGCAACCTATTTTTTGCCAAGTAAGTGGTATTTCAATATAATGAGATACGAGCGTTATGCTTTTATATTGTTGCTTGGACTTCTTTGGTTCGGAGTTCTCGACGGAGTTATTACTTTCGTGAGCGGAACAGTTATTTCCGGTCTCGATTTTATTACAAGGCCTGTTGATTGGCTTGTTATGATAATATATAATTCTTTGCTTCGGTGAGGTAAAAAATATTGAGCGAAAAATTACAGTATAAGTTGGAAAATTTCGAAGGCCCACTCGACCTTTTACTTTTCCTTATTTCAAAACACAAACTTAATATATGCGATATCAATATTTCCGAGCTTCTTGAACAGTACCTTGAAACGATCAAGGATATAGAAAATATTGATGATATTGAAGGTGCTTCCGAATTTCTTGAAATGGCGGCAAGGCTTGTTTATATAAAAACCGTAATGTTGCTTCCGAAGTATGATGATGAAGGCGAAAAACTTCGTCAGGAATTACAGGGAGAGCTTATTGAATATCAGGCATGTAAAAATGCTGCTGAAGATCTGCGTGGAAAATTTTGCGGTTACAGTATTTTTTCAAGGGAGCCTGCTCCTGTAAGCGTTGATAATACTTATTCAAGAATACATCCGACAGCGGATATAATTAAAGCATACCTTTCAGCGCTCGGAAGAAAACAGCGCAAACTTCCTCCGCCGGTAAATGCTTTTTCCGCGGTCGTTCATAAAAAAATTGTATCCGTTCCGTCAAGGGCAATTATTTTGTTGAAAAAGCTTTATAAAAAATCAAAACTAAAATGGGAAGAACTTTTTTCAAATTCAACCCGTGCCGAGTGTGTTGCAATGTTCCTTGCAATTTTAGAGCTTGCAAAGAACGGAAGAATACGTATAAGCGATAATAATGATACGGTTGAATTTGGAAATAATCTTAAAAGGCATGAAAAAAGGGAGATAACAAATGATTGAGCTTCAGCTTGAACAATATGAAAAGATTGCGGAAGCAATACTTTTTGCCGGAGGAGAACCGGTTGACCAAAAGACAATAGCGATGGCTATGGAAATGGATGAAGAAGCCGCAGTGGCAGTTCTTGAAAGCTTAAAAGAAAAATATGATAAATTTGAAAGCTCCGTTGAGATAAAGCGTTTCGATAATCAGTGGCAATTTTGCACTAAAAAAGATTATGAGCAGTATATAAGGAATGCTTTTGAAATAAAGAGGAATGCACCGCTTTCACAGGCGGCACTTGAGGTGCTTGCGATAATTGCATATAATCAGCCTGTTACAAAGGCTTTTGCGGAACAGGTTAGAGGAGTTGATTGTTCGGGAGTTGTTTCAAATTTGGTGGATAAAGGGCTTATTGAGGAAGCGGGAAGACTGGATCTTCCGGGACGCCCGATAGCGTATAAAACCACTCCGCTTTTTCTTCGTTCTTTCGGAATGGGAACTCTTGAAGATTTGCCTCCAATTGCGGATGAAGCAGAAATCGAAGAAAAGGAGCAATCTCCGGAGCTTGAAAATCAGCAGTCTTTGTTCGATGAATAATATAATTGTTGGCTGAAAGAAGGTGATAACGTGGGCTGGCTGATTTTTGCGGGAGTAGTTTTCTCGCTTTTGCTTATACTTATGATACCCGTTCACGTTATTGCTGAATGGGATAAAGAGTTTGCTTTAAGAATACGATATCTATTTTTTAAATTTACTGTTTTTCCGATAAAAACGGATAAAAAGGAAAAAACGAGAAAAGAAAAATCAACAAAAAAAGCAATACAAAAAAAAGAGAAAAAGAGAAAAAAGTATCTTGATGAAATAGTTGACGGAATACTTGATTTTATAGAAAAGTACGGCGGCGGAGCAAAAATGGTGCTCAAAAATATGCGGGTGCATTATTTAGAGGGTTATTGGAAGATAACGGATGAAGATGCCGCCGAATGCGCCGTAAAATACGGAAGAGCCTGTGCGGGACTTAACGTTATTCTGGCTTTCGTTCAAAATTATATAAGGATAGAAAAAATAAAATTAAAAATGTATCCTGATTTTGCTTCGGAAACGGATGAAATAAGAGTTAAATCGGATATTGAATTTAACCCCTTGATTGTAATAATCGGGCTTTTAAGAATAGCAAACGTATTTATTAAAGATATGTTTTTTAAAGGGCACAAAACAGTAAAAATGAAAGTAAAGGAGTGTATATAAATGAGCGAAAAAAATCTTGAGGGACTTCTTAACGTATCTCTCGATAATATAAAAGGACTTGTCGATTCAAATTCGATAATCGGTGCACCTATTACAACTCCGGACGGAACAACTATAATTCCGGTATCAAAGGTAAGTTTCGGATTTGCTTCCGGCGGCTCTGATTTCCCGTCTTCGAGTCCTAAAGATATGTTCGGCGGCGGTTCCGGCGGCGGCGTTACTATACAGCCTATGGCTTTTTTGGTAATTAAAGGTGAAAGCGTAAGAATGATACAGCTTGCGGATAAAAACAATATTTCCGAAAGACTTGCAAATATGGTACCGGATGCTGTGGATACGATTTCTTCTTTAATAAACAAACACGGTAAAAACGCATCCGAAGGAATAGTTCCGGATGAAAATAACAAAGAAGAGAAATAAAATCTGAATATAAACGGCGCGGCCCGGCATATAGTTTTGTCAGGTGATGCGTTTTGAAAAGAATAATTGTTCTTGTTGCTTGCGTGCTAATTGCGTTTTCTTTTTCCGCTGAATCCTTTGCGGATTGCAAGGGAATGGTGCTCATAGATGCTCAAAATAAAAGGGTGCTGTATGAAAACGGAAAAGATAAAAAGCTTCCAATGGCAAGTACAACTAAAATAATGACAGCGCTTCTTGCTTTGGAAGAAACGGATTTGGATAAAAAATTCGTTGTTGATAAAAACGCAATAAAAGTGGAAGGCTCTTCAATGGGACTTTTGGAAAATGATATCGTTTCGTTAAGAACTTTATCTGCCGGAATGTTGCTCGCTTCCGGTAACGATGCGGCGAATGCTGCTGCGGTAAGAGTATCGGGTTCCATTCCTAAGTTTGTAAAAAAGATGAACGAAAGAGCTTCTGAGATCGGTATGAAGAATACCAGTTTCGAAACGCCTTCCGGACTTGACAGCGAAAATCATTATTCGACAGCTTTTGATATGGCTTTACTTGCGGTTTCGGCGCTTGATAATCCTGATTTTGCGGCAATATGTTCCCAAGAGGATATGAAGCTTGAATACGGAAATCCACCTTATGCGAGATGGCTGAGCAATCATAACAGATTGCTCAAAATAGTGCCGGAGGTAACAGGAGTCAAAACCGGTTTTACAAAAAAATCGGGCAGATGCCTTGTTTCATCAGCCGAAAAAGACGGAGTATATCTTGTTTGTGTAACTCTTAACTGTTCTGATGATTGGAACGTACACAGAAATATCTATAATGAATATTTTGAGAATCTTTCGTCAAAAGAGCTTGACGGAAAAGTGGAAAGCGTTGTTATTCCGGTTTGCGGAGGAACAGAAGAAAGCGTAACGGCGTCAGCGAAACCTGTAAAAGCAAGTTTATTTGACGGAGAAGAAGAGAATGTGGTTTATACGGTTGTTGCGGAGCCGTTCATTTTTGCTCCGGTAGAAGCAGGGGATATAGTCGGAAAAGTAAAGTTTTATTCAGACAATGATTATATTGCCGAAACTCCGCTTTTGGCTGACATTTCCGTAAATATAAAAAGTGGTGAAAACAGTTTGTTTCAAAAAATAAAAAACTCATTGATAAATCGGGAGAAATAATGAAAGACACAAGAATTCAAAAAGCGATAGCCGATTCCGGTTATACTTCCAGAAGAAAGGCAGAGGAACTCGTTTCCGAAGGAAGAGTAAAGA
>JAZLFU010000178.1:0-4709 GCA_045615915.1 Oscillospiraceae bacterium | reverse complement strand
CTTTTCCGGAGAGAAGCTCCGGAGTATGTTCGGACTGCGTTCCACCGCCTTTGACGTTTCGTATTTTGACGGAAATTTTATCTTCACGGTATACGGTTACGGCCACGGAGTGGGAATGTCGCAGGTCGGCGCCAACGAAATGGCGAAGGAGGGCGCGGATTTTAAGGAGATACTGCGGCACTACTACCCCGGCACGGAGATAACGAGCCGGAGCGAAAACATATAAAAAAATACCTGCCGAAAAACGACAGGTATTATATGGTGGACGGTAAGGAACTCGAATCCCTGACCTTCCGCACGTCAAGCGGAAGCTCTACCAGCTGAGCTAACCGTCCATATAAGAGCGAAGATTATTATAGCGTACTTCCGCAAAAATTGCAAGCCTTTTTTTGATTTTTCATCAAATTTTTTATTTTATTTTAATAGTCCTTCCCTGAACGCAAATTCGTCGCCGGTTTTATCGAAGACGGCGGATTTCGGCAAAAGCGTATCGCCGTCAAGAACAGCGCAGAAATCAATGCCGTTTACAATGATCTCTTTATCATTTTCCGCGATTTCAAAGCTGCCCGACGCCGAAAGGCTTCCAAACAGCCGCAAAAGCTCCGAAAGCGGCGACTTTTCCGGGAGAGCACCTGTTTCCGCTTCTGTTTCCATTCCCTCATATGAAATCTTGTTTTCCCCGCCGGATCTCACGAAAACGCCTTTTAATAGCTCCGGCGATAATACTGAAATTTCAGTATTGCCGTCCGCTTTCGATACTTCGATAACAAGTTCCTCACCGAAAAAATCACATTCGGCAACGGCTTCGTAACCTCCGTTATATTTTTCGGCAATATCCTCTTTCGTAACGGCAGGTTTTGAGCACGCCGAAAGCAGAATAAGCAGAGCCACCGCTGAAATGAGCACGCGTTTATACATAAAAAAGACCTCCGAAAACGGTATTTCTAACCGAATTTATTCGAAGGTCTTTATTTTTATTCTTATTTTATCAAAGTTCCCGCTCCGCAAAAAGTTTGCAGAGGTAACCGGGAATATCGCTTGGCAGCATCGCGTATTCCGAAAGCTCCTTTGCCGCCATATCCGCCGCTGTTCCGTGAAGGTACACTCCGCAAACCGCGCTTGCCGTTTCGATATATCCCTGGGCGGCAAGAGATGCGATGATTCCGGCAAGGCAATCCCCGCTTCCGCCTTTGGCAAGCCCCGGATTTCCGGTCGGGCTGAAATATACGTCCCCGTTCGGCGCGGAAATTATCGTGCTCGCGTCTTTGAGCACCGTTACCGCTTTGTACTTCTTTGAAAACTCAACGGAAAGCGAAAGCCTTTCCTTTATGATATCGGGAACAGCTTTTCCGGCAAGCCGCGCCATTTCTCCCATATGGGGAGTTATTACCGGCATTTTCTTCGCTTTCAATATGGTCTCCGGGAATGCGGCAACGGTATTTATTCCATCAGCGTCAATTACCACCGTTCCGTTCGCGTTCTCCAAAACGAACTCAACAAGCTCTTTTATCTCATCTCCGAGACCGAGTCCGCAGCCCAAAAGCACCGCGTCATATTTTTCAAGCGCCGGCAAAAGCTTCTGTTTCGCTTCGTATGATGAAATATCTATTCTCCCGTTTTCACTCTCCGAAAGAGGTATGAAGGTCGCCTCCGGAACTCTTGCCGAAATGGCTCCGGCAACGTATTTCGTGGTTGCTACGGTAACTATACCGGCTCCGGCTCTCAAAGCGGAGAGAGCGCTTATTGCCGCGGCGCCGGAGTAATTTTCGCTTCCTGTTATGCAAAGGAGTTTTCCGTAGCTTCCCTTGTTCGTATAGCGGCGGCGCTTTCTTATGGAAGAAAAGACTATATCCTCTCCAACCTCAAAGCAGTTTTCCGGAATCTCGGAAAGGATTTCGTGCGGAATGCCTATATCGACTTCGGCGGTGTTTCCGCAATATTCTTTTCCCGGCAAAAGGAGATGACCGGGCTTCCTTCCGCCGAAAGCAACGGTATAGTCCGCTTTTATTGAGCCTATTGCCGCCTCGCCGGTCTCCGCGTTGACACCGCTCGGAACGTCAAAGGAAATTTTTACGGCGGAAGATGAATTTATCATTGAAGCGACTTCATCAAAGGGCGGGCGGAACTCTCCGCAAAAGCCCGTTCCGAAAAGGGCATCGATAATGACCTCCGCACCGCCGATGAATTCCTCGATTTTCGCTTTGTCCTCGTTATAATCGAGAACGGTTATTCCGGCGGAAATGAGGCAGGAATACATATATTTCGCCTCGTCGCTTTTCGGAAGCCCGCCGCAGAGAATGACTATAACGTTCGCACCTTCCTCAAAGAGCTTGCGCGAAGCAACGAAGCCGTCGCCGCCGTTGTTTCCGCTTCCGCAGAAAATCATAAAGTTCCTTCCGCTGACGGTCTTTAAAGTCTTTCTGATGAAGGATACGGCGGCGCAGCCCGCGTTTTCCATAAGTCTGCGGTACGTTACACCCATTTCATCGGAAAGGCGTTCCGCTTCTTTCATTTTTTCGGTGGTGAATATCCTCAAACGGCATCACTCCTTTCTCAAAAGAACGTTTCATGCTTCCATTATATTCCTATGAGATGTATTTTTCAATCGAAATATGATTTTATGGAAATTTTGTTTAAATGAAAAGCATCCTTCCCAACAATGTAAATTGATATAAGAGTATAGCTTTTCTTTTTCAAAGGAATTTTAATTATAGTACCCCATCTCTTTTATAACCAAAAGAGACGTGGTACCCGTAGAGAAAAGTTCCAGGGGGACCCCGGGTTTTCCCCCTGGACCCGCTTTGTTCTCACCTTTCCGATTGCTCCCGCAATCCGTTTTCCTCCTATATGGAAACGCCCTCTGTCAAAAATGCCTATCTTGTCTATACCGAGTATAATCGTCGCTTTGGCTCGATTACTCTGTCTTTTAATTGCTACCGCAATCCCGACAGACGGCAGTGGGTTTCAGTTACACGGACTATACCAAGGCTGTCATATCAAGGCGTTAGGTTTGCGTTCTATCAGAGATTTCATCAAACTTTATAGTTTCGCTATGGCGCGGGAGCGCTATCCCATTCACCTACCCTGCGCAACTACTACGGGTGTTCTTTACGGAAATTGGGGCCCCCGAAAATTCCACAAGAATTTTTGGGGAAGAGGAGCGGCAATCGAACGGCGTCGTAAAGCTGACACTTCAGCTTTACTGCTGTGAGGTTTGACGCGACGATGGCAGTGAAATTTTCCGTAAATGTACCGGGCGCTTTATTAGGGCTTGCATTCTTCCTTTGAGATTGAGAGCCGCGTGGATAAAGGGTATACCGATTCAAAAGCCAACCAAGGAAAATCACACCATTGCCGGCAAGCTTCCGGAAAGAATACCCATTATTCGTTGCGCAAAACAAAAATTCTCATATTTCTATTTTCATTTAAACAAAAAATTAAACGAAAAACTCTTTGCGATACCAATTTCTATTTTACGAATGAAAAGGCTTGAAAAAAGAGTTTTATTATGTTATTATCTTATATAAATGGTGGAACTCTGTTTTGCCGAAGGGATTGCGGATTGTAAAACAATCCCTCAGTCAGCTTCGCTGACAGCTCCCTTTACACAAGGGAGCCTATTTTGTTATAAAATAAACGCTTTGACCGGGAGAGTAGAGGTCGTTTTGCCGAACAGAGAGAAACGGCAGCTTTGCTGAAAGCCGTTTCGCCGCAAAGGCCCCGAAGTTCACCCGCGAGCGGTCTTTCTGAAAACGGCAGTAGGAAAGAACGGCCAGCACCGTTAAAGGCTTCGAGTGCCCGATTTTTTTCGGGAAGGCGGGTGGTACCGCGGAGATTTTCGTTTCATTGTGTCTTCGTCCCAGGCAAATTTCTGCTTTGGACGGAGATTTTTTATTTCCCTTCAAAGCGCCCGCCGAAACAAAAGAAACAAAACAAATTTATAAAATGGAGTTGAAAAAATTGAAAGAGGAACTTGAAAAAATTCGTCTTGCCGCAAAAGAAGCTCTCGAAAACGCCGAAGATTCAAAAATCCTTGAAGATCTTCGCGTTCGCTTCCTCGGCAAAAAAGGCGAACTCACAAATATCCTTAAACAGATGGGCTCCCTTTCCGCTGAGGAACGCCCTGTAATCGGCCAGCTTGCCAACCAAATCCGAACCGAAATCGAAAACGAGATAAAAGCCGCCGATGAAAAATTAAAGGCGCATATGCTCGAAAAGAAGCTCGCTTCCGAAACCATTGACGTAACCCTTCCCGGAACGCCCTGCCCGACGGGTAAGGAGCACCCACTCTCCCTCGTTCTCAACGAAGTAAAGGATATCTTCGTCGGAATGGGCTTTGATATCGCCGAAGGTCCGGAGGTCGAAACCGACTACTACAACTTTGAGGCACTCAACCTTCCGAAGGATCACCCCGCAAGAGATACCCAGGATACCTTCTATATAAGCGATAACGTACTTCTCCGTACCCAGACCTCCTCGGTACAGATCCACGTTATGGAACACCAGAAACCTCCGATAAGAGTTATCTCCCCCGGAAGAGTTTACCGTTCCGATGCCGTTGACGCCACCCATTCCCCGGTATTCCACCAGATCGAAGGACTTGTTGTCGATAAAGGCATAACCATGGCTGACCTTAAAGGCACCCTTGAAATATTCATCAAACGCCTTTACGAAGAAGATTCCGTAGTCCGCTTCCGTCCGCATCATTT
>JAZLFU010000177.1:0-1190 GCA_045615915.1 Oscillospiraceae bacterium | reverse complement strand
TCACGGCCGTTGATGGTGATTTTACCGGTTCCGTTCGGATAGACACGGACGCGGGAAACAGAGCTTTTTCTTCTACCGGTTCCGTAGAAGTAAGGGTTAGAATCATACATAGTTTACGTCCTCCTTCCGATTAGAGTTCATAGGCTTCGGGAGCCTGTGCCTGTTGTTTGTGTTCAGGACCGGCATAGATATGGCAGCGGTTGAGGCTCTTTGCGCCGACGCTGTTTGCCGGAAGCATACCCTTTATTGCAATTTTCATTGCGAATGCGGGGTTCTTTTCCATAAGGGCTTTGTAGTTAATCTCTTTGAGATGGCCTACGTAACCGGTATGATGACGGTACATTTTCTGGATAAGTTTGTTGCCTGTAAGAACAGCTTTGCTTGCGTTTACGATTACTACGTAATCTCCGCAATCGGCATGGGGAGCAAAATCTACTTTATGTTTACCGCGAAGAAGATTTGCAGCGGTTACAGCGGTACGGCCAAGGGGCTTTCCGGCTGCATCAAGAACATACCATTTGCGCTCGATAGTAGCGGCATTAGGCATAGTAGTGGACATAGCGTTTACCTCCGTATATTATTTATTCGTTTTAAGCGACAAACATTATTATAATCAAAGAAAAACCGTATGTCAACACATTTTTTGATATAATTTAATTTATAAAATAAAATCTCTTGTTTTCTTTGATTTTCTCTTGTTTTCTCTTGTTTCCTCAATTGCTATTTTGGAAAAACGTTTTTAACGGTTTTAAAACATGCCGAAAACGGTACGATAAATAATTTAATTTAAAATTTATATGATATGTATTTTTTTATGCGTTCTGTTTTTTTATTGACATTGCCGCATTTGGGGAATATTATATATTAGGTGATTTGTTAGGAAAGGAGGTCAAAGCCTATGTCTGACTTTGAGGAAAAATACGATGAAACGCTTGAAAAAATCGAGGAACTTTTCCGAGAAAAGCGTTACAACGAGTTAAGACAGGAGTTTTTAAACCTCTATCCTACCGATATAGCTCTTATTTTTGAGGACCTTCCGGATGAATATATGCCGGTAATGTTCCGTCTGCTTCCGAAAGAAACAGCTTCTGACGTTTTTGTCGAGCTTGAAAGCGATTCCCAGGAAATGCTTATCCGCGGATTTTCAAATACGGAGCTTGCAACGATACTTGACGACCTCTATCTTGATG
>JAZLFU010000176.1:0-5313 GCA_045615915.1 Oscillospiraceae bacterium | reverse complement strand
AAAACCCTTTCAAGGGTGAAGCTAAGTAATCAATGCACTCGGCTTGAACAAAGTGAAAGCCAGCGTCGTTAAGGCGCTGGCTTATATTATGCCCTTTCAGGGCGTTTCCATGCCACCCCTCTTAGGGGTGGTCATGACTTTGAAGATGAAATTTGTTTTATTGAGCACAGAATGTCGTAGTATTTTTGCTGCCTTTCGGGAGCTTCCTCACTTATTATGTTGTAGCATTTGAGAGCTAAATCCTCATGCGAATAATCATTTTTGAAACATTCGAAAAATTCGGCGGGAGAAATTTTAAAAGCGTTGAGTATCTTTCCGAGTGTTCCTATGGTCAGGTTCTTTTCGCCGCGCTCCACCTGACCTATATACGTTGGGTGAACCTCCGCGATTTCCGCAAGCTCCTCCTGGGTAAGCCCTATTCTTTGTCTGTATGTTCGTATTCGTTTTCCTACGCTTTGTGTAATAGATTCCATAAAATCACCTCTGATTAAAGTCTATAAATATTATGAGCTAAAATAAATAGACTATTGACTTTATTTGTTGAAAGATATATACTATAAATATAATTTACACACAAAAGTATATTTTTTGTGTGTAAAATGAGGAGGAAAATCATGAAGAACGAAAGTTTTAACGCAAAATCCAAAAAAGCGAGCCTTAAAATAGCAAGCTTTCTTATGGCAATTTTGATGGTTTTGTGTTTGTTTCCAGTAAGTGTGTTCGCGGAGGAAACGGAACTTATTGATGAGGAAGAAACTGAAACTGATGTAGTCAAAAGTGTTTCTTATACACAGACAGATATCGAAGCGGACGGCGTTTTCAATACCGGCGGTTACGGAAGTCTGAAAATCAACGAAAAATGCAGTGAGGATCCGGATGAATTAGAGCTGGAATCCATGCCGAAATCCGCCCTTGTGGATAAAAACGGAAAAATCGTTTTTCCTTACCGTGATACATGGTTGAGGTATTATTACGATCCTACAAGTGAGGTAGTATCTCTTTCCGCTGAATCTTACCGTATGTGTTATTATAATTACACTAAGGATGAAAACCCGGAGCCTCTGCCCTTGGGAGGAGGAGGGTTTGGATACGGATATATCATTTCCGATGAACAGCCCGCGTTTTATCATTTGGACGGAAGTGTTATCAAGGATTCGGGATTTACCGGAGCAACTCCGATGCATGACGGATATGCGGTAATCCTTGAAAGCTTAGAGGAAAGTGTTCCGTACGGAAATAGCCTTTCGTCAATGTTTGAAATCACAGACACTGTTAAAGTAATAGATGACAGCGGCGAAGAGATTTATGTATTTCCGGATAGCTTTGGTGTCCATGCCGGTGGCATGGGAGATATATATTGGGGAGAAAAAAGTTTTTTGTCAACAGCAGGCCTTTATTCGGAAGGGAAAATAGCATACACTACATTTAACGGCTTCACTTCCGAATTAAAAGATTGGCAGAAAGAAACAGGATATATCATACTGACAGGCGAAAAGGTAATTACATCAGATGAGTATTCGTATTGCACTGATTTTTCTGATAACTGTGCGGCTGTAAGAGCCGTCGGCACCGCGAAATACGGCTACATTGATTCTACCGGAAATGAAATTATCACCTGCCAATATGATTCGGTAGGCGGTTTCCACGATGGATTTGCCGCAGTGAAAAAAGACGGAAAATGGGGCTACATAGACAAAAACGGAAATACTGTAATACCGTTTGAATATGATGATGCCTACGGCGCGGGTTCGGGACTTTTCGCGGTTGTCAAAGACGGCAAATGCGGTATGGTCAACGTCAATAACGAGGTTATTGTTCCGCTTATATATGATGATATCAGTTCCTGCGAAAACGGCGTAGCATACGCTGTTAAAGACAGAAAAATCGTTATCATCGAACCGGATGAAGTAAAAAATATCGTTGCCTCCGGCTATTGCGGCGGCGACACAACGGAGGAATACGACAGCACATCCGGCGCCTATAAAAACCTTTGGTGGACTTTGGATTCCGAGGGTACTCTCACCATCGGCGGCAAAGGCAAAATGAAGAATTATTCGGACGTTTGTCCTCAATGGCAATCTTATAGTGATAAGCTAAAAGGACTTGTCATTGAAGACGGTGTTACAAGTATAGGGGCAGTGGCATTTTCCGGTTATTCCGGCTTTACGGGAGACCTTGTGATACCGGATGGTGTTACAGACATAGGGGAATATGCATTTTATTTCTGCGATGGCTTTACCGGTAAGCTTGTGATCCCGGAGAGCGTTACAAATATAGGGGAAAGCGCATTTAGTGGGTGTTCCGGTTTTACCGGCGAACTTGTGATTCCAAACAGTGTTACAAGCATTGGAAACTATGCGTTTGAAAGTTGTTACGGTTTTACCGGAAGCCTTGTGATCCCGAATAATGTAACAAGTATAGGGAGCGGGGCATTTCGAGGCTGCCGCGGCTTTACGGGAGACCTTGTGATACCGGATGGTGTTACAGACATAAGGGAATATGCATTTTATTTCTGCGATAGCTTTACCGGAAATCTTGTGATCCCAAACAGTGTTGAAAGTATAGGAGTTGAGGCGTTTTATAAATGTTCCGGTTTTAAAGGAAACCTAATAATACCGGATAGCGTTATAAGTATAGAAGAAAAGGCATTTTATAAATGCAGTGGTTTTACCGGGAATCTTGTAATTCCGGAAAATATTGCTTCAATAGGTGATTATGCGTTTTGGAGAACACCATTTGATAATGTATATTTCAAAGGAAACGCGCCGAAAGTGACGGAAGCAACGGATGAGCGCCCTTCTTTTGACTCTAATGTAACTCTTTATTACATCAAAGGCAAATCCGGTTGGACTACTCCGACCTGGAACGGCTACAATACGGAGGTTTGGAAAGAAATTGAAACTGTTGTAGTCAAAAGTGTTTCGTATGTACAGACGGATATTGAAGCGGATGGCGTTTTCAATACTGGTGGTTACGGAAGTCTGAAAATCAACGAAATAGACTACGGAATGGTAAGCTTCCCTAAAGCGGCGCTTATTGATTCGAAAGGCACATTTGTATTCCCATATAAAGATACATGGCTTAGATACAGATACAGCGACGGTGTTGTGTCTTTGACAGCGTCAGACTCATATATCAAACATAGGTTGTCTAATTGGAAGACGGATATGCCGGCATTCTATAGCATTGACGGAACCGAACTTTTTAAGAATACATATCTTTATGCTTCACCAATGGTAGACGGCTATGCGTTTGTCATGGTTGAAAATACTGAAGATCCATATCTTATTGATAATGCGTATCTTATAAATCGAACAGGGAAAATAGTATATACTTTCCCGGAAAACTTTAGTGATGATATAGCTTTTGGCGAAAATGAATATGAAACCGGCATCACGTTTAGAAGTCAATGCGGTTGGCCGTCGGAAGGCTTAATAGGTTACGGCTTTTATGCCGAACCGATATTTGATTGGGACTTCCATCATGAAGGATATAAAGATATGTCCGGAAAAACTGTCATCGAATTTGACAATTGTAAGTATAAGAATGGTTTTCCGTTCCATGAGGGATTTGCCAAAGTGCAATCCGCAGAAACAGGTTTATATGGCTTTATTAACCTTTCCGGAGATGAAGTAATTGATTGCCAGTATGAATCTGCATTAGATTTTACGGATGGCTTTGTTTCGGTCGTAAAAGACGGAAAATGGGGATACGTAGACAAAAACGGAGATACCGTAATACCGTTTGAATACGATTATGCCTACGGTGCCGGATCGGGGCTTTTTGCGGTTGTCAAGGACGGCAAATGCGGTATGGTCAACGTCAATAACGAGGTTATTGTTCCGCTTATATATGATGATATCAGCTCCTGCGAAAACGGTGCCGCGTACGCTGTTAAAGACAGAAAGATCATTATAATCAAGCCGGATGAAGTAAAAAATATCGTTGCTTCCGGATTCTGCGGCGGCGACGAAACGGCGGAATGGGATGAAGAATCCGATGCCTATAAAAACCTTTGGTGGGAATTGGACGACGAGGGAACCCTCACCGTCGGCGGCGAAGGTGAGATGAAAAGCTATGATACTGTTCTTAATAAAAATGTGCAACGCTACGTTACAAGCGCACCATGGGGACAATATCTTGACCAACTGAAAACATTGGTCATAGAAGACGGTATTACAAGCATAGGGGATGATGCATTTTTTAATTGTCGCGGTTTAACAGGCGACCTTGTGCTCCCGAATAGTGTTGCAAGCATCGGAGTGGGTGCATTTGCAGGTTGTTCCGGATTTACCGGTGAACTTGTAATACCGGATGGTGTTACAAGCATAGATTATGCGTTTGCAGGTTGTTCCGGATTTACGGGAGACCTTGTGATACCGGATAGCGTTACAAGTATAGGGGAATTGTCATTCCAGGGCTGTTCCGGATTTAACGGAAATCTTGTGATTGGGAATAGCGTGACGAGCATCGGGAATTATGCATTTCTTAATTGTTCCGGCTTTACAGGTGATCTTGTGATCCCAAATAGTGTCACGAGCATCGGAGAGGGTGCGTTTTGCGATTGCTCCGGCTTTACGGGAGACCTTGTAATTGGAAATAGCGTTACAAACATCGGGGAGATTGCGTTTATAGGTTGTTCCGGCCTTACGGGCGACCTCGTAATTCCGAATAGCGTCACAAGCATTGGAGAAGGCGCGTTTCGGGATTGTTCTGGCTTTACCGGCAATCTTGTGCTCCCGAACAGTGTCGCAAGCATTGGAGATGGCGCGTTTTATAATGCTCCATTTGATAATGTATATTTCAAAGGAAACGCGCCGAAAGTGACGGAAGCAACGGATGAGCACGCTTCTTTTGACTCTGATGTAACCCTTTATTATCTCGAAGGCAAATCCGGTTGGACAAGCCCGACCTGGAACGGCTACAATACTGAGGTTTGGGATGTTAGAGATCTGAATTTTGACGGTATTGTTTCCAATAAAGATGTTATTGTTTTGTTCAGGCTTGTTTCTACGAATAAAACGGAGCCGTATATGGATTTCGATGGCAGCGGTACAGTCGGCAACAAGGATGTATTGAAGCTGTTCAGGTATGTATCGAAGTTCGTTTCGCCTTGACAAAAAATAACGCTTATTGCTGTTCCTCTTTTTGATAATCGAATTCGGAATTTCAGCAAGGAAAATCAAGGAAATTTTATTGACTTATTTTATAATAAAATATATAGTCATGACCACCCCTAAGAGGGGTGGCATGGAAACGCCCTGAAAGGGCATAATATAAGCCAGCGCCTTAACGACGCTGGCTTTCACTTTG
>JAZLFU010000175.1:0-2484 GCA_045615915.1 Oscillospiraceae bacterium | reverse complement strand
TGAAGCCGCCGCGGACCTCGCCGAAAGACTGACCGGGCAGGAGCTCGTCGGCTGTAACGTCGGGCTTTTGCACGGAAGGATGAAGCCGGGCGAAAAGGAGCGCATTATGGAGGCGTTTTCCGAAAACAGGATACAGGTTCTCGTTTCAACGACGGTCATCGAAGTGGGTGTTGACGTTCCGAACGCGGTCTGCATGGTAATTGAAAACGCGGAGCGCTTCGGCTTGAGCCAGCTCCACCAGCTTCGCGGACGAGTTGGCAGAGGAAGCGAACAGAGCTACTGCGTACTCGTTTCCGACGCGAAAAACCCGGACACGAAACAAAGGCTTGAAGTCATCACCAAAACGACTGACGGATTTAAAATAGCGGAGGAAGATTTAAAGCTCCGGGGACCGGGAGACTTTTTCGGAACGCGGCAGAGCGGACTGCCTACGCTTAAAATGGCGAACATGATGACGGATATGGCGCTTCTTGAAAAGGCAAAGAACGCCGCCGCGGAGATACTTTCCGCCGATGAAAAGCTTTCGAAAAAAGAAAACGCGGCGCTTTCCAAAAAGGTGGAAAGACTGCTTGAAAGCGCGATGAACTGAAAAAAAGAGCAGCTCTTACGAACTGCTCTTTTTATTTTATTCCAGATCTTTATCGGTAAGCAAAACCTTGAAGGTGGTAATTACATCCTCGTGCTTTACATTTCGCGGCTCGAAAGAGACCGCCGCGAATACCATATCCATTATTTTTCCGTTGCCGAAAACCGCTATCACGGTCCCTATTCCTACGGTCGCGCCGAGGAGCCAGCTTATGATAAGGACTATCGCGAAAATTATATTGTTTATGGTTCCTATCGTTATTTTAGGAAAGCGTTTTCCGAGGGCGACGAGGAGCGAATCTCTCGGCCCGCAGGAAAGGCCGTTGTACATATACAGATACTGCCCGAAGCAGAGAAGCGCCAGCCCAACGAGGAAAACCGGTATCTTCGTAAAATAGGAATTCAGCTCCGGAAGAATATCTATGGCGTCAAAGAGGTCGGTGCCGGCGCCTATTACAATGGCATCGAGGAAAGTCCCCACGCCGATTTTCTCATGAAGAAGTATATCGACAAGTATTATCGTAAGGCCGATACCCGAACTTGCCATTCCGAAGGTTATGAACGGGAACGTTCTTGAAATACCTTCATTGAGCGCGTTCCAGGGTGAAAGCCCTATCGCCGGTTTCTGCTGAAGATATATCGCAAAAGAGATAAGAAGCATAGCCGTCGCCGTAAAAAGTATACGGACTATTCTGTTCGCTCTCGGCGACAGACCTTTTAAAATGCTTTCCAAACCGAAGAATCCCCCCCTCTTTCGCATACGCGCAATTTACTCGATATTACCACATTTTTTTGAATAAGTAAAGCGCAATTTCGGTTTATTTTGAATTATTTTTTTCATTCTTCATTGCGGAGGCGGAGAAGGTCGCCTTCGGCAAGAGGGATATCGCAGGGAATACGCAAAATCTGCTGAATAAGCCTCGCGTCCTCCCGCTCGTTACCGTCTTCATCGAATATTTTCGTTACGGTAAGAGCCTTTCCGGTGCTCAAAGGAGAAACTATTTCGAGGATATCTCCGGGGCGGAAATTGTTCCTCTGTTCTACCGTAACGAAGCCGTCTTCATATTTGAGCACCTTTCCGGCAAAGGTGCATTTCTGTATATACGCACCGGTGTTGCTGTGCTCATGCTTCATCTCGCCGAAATAAAAGGCGCTTGAATAGGGCCTATGGCTTACGCTGTCAAGCTCCCGCTCTATTGTTTCGAGCGGAAGGTCCTTATCTATGGCGTGGCGGTAGGCGTTTACCACCGTTCCGACATAAAAGGGCGTTTTCATTCTTCCCTCTATCTTGTAGGAAACAACTCCCGCCGCTTCGAGCTTATCGAGGAATGAAACCGCGCACATATCGTGGGAGCTTAAAATCGCGGCTCCCTTTTCGTCTTCGACCACCTGGAAAAACTCGTTGGGGCGTTTTTGCTCCACAAGATGATAATTCCAGCGGCAGGGTTGGGCACAGCCGCCGCGGTTTCCGCTTCTGTTGGTGAGGAAAGATGATATCATGCACCTTCCGGAATAGGACATACACATGGCGCCGTGTACGAAGGCCTCTATCTCCATATCTTCGGGGATGCGGCGGCGAAGCTCTATTATCTCATCAATGGACATTTCCCTCGCGAGGACTACTCTTTCCGCGCCCATGGAATAATAGACGTTGGCGGAATTGAAGTTCATGCAGTTCGCCTGGGTGCTTACGTGAATGGGAAGCTTCGGCGATGCCTTATGTATCGCGGCGATAAGTCCGAGATCGGAAACTATTACAGCGTCAACTCCGCAGTCATAAAGATATTTCGCGTATTCATCGGCGGCGTCTATCTCCTCGTTATTGGCGAAGCAGTTTACCGTAACGTAGAGCTTCACCCCGTGTTCGTGGGCATATTTTACCGCCACCGCTATATCCTC
>JAZLFU010000174.1:0-1518 GCA_045615915.1 Oscillospiraceae bacterium | reverse complement strand
TATTTCCCACGGCTCATGGTTTAGAGATTACGTTTATATTCCGCTCGGAGGAAACCGAAATGGAATTGCAAAGCAACTTTTCAACATTTTTGTCGTATGGATGCTCACCGGTCTTTGGCACGGGGCAGATTGGAACTTCGTTCTTTGGGGAATATTTTACGCCGTACTGCTTACCGCCGAAAAGCTCGGATTTAAAAAATGGCTTGATAAGCACAATTTTTTCGGGCATATATATGTTCTTTTTACCATACTTTTGGGATTTGTTCTCTTCAACGCGAGCAGTATCTCCGAAGCAATAAACGATATCAAAGGTATGTTCTCTTTCGGAAGCCTTCCTCTCGTTTCCGGGGAGGCGCTCTATTATCTCCGCTCTTATGGAATGATACTCATTATCGCCGCTATCGGAGCAACTTCTTTCCCGAAAAAGTTTATTTCCGTGCTCAACGAAAAGAAAAGCCTTGTTACCGTGCTCAACATAATCGAGCCTGTCTTTCTTACAAGCATACTGTTGGTCGCAACAGCGTATCTCGTTGACGGATCTTTCAATCCTTTCCTCTATTTCAGATTTTAGGAGGTTATCTTTTGACTGACAAATTCAAAAGCATATTGCTTATTGTGTTTTCTTCGGCGGCAATATTCGGATTTTTTGTTCTTTTCCTTATTTCACCGAACACTTCATACTCTTTTTCGGAAAGAAGATTGCTGGCGCAAAAACCGGAAATATCGGGAAAAAATCTGCTCTCCGGAATCTATATGAGCGATTTTGAAAGTTATACCCTTGACCAGTTCCCCTTTCGCGACACTTTCAGAAAAATAAAAGCTCTTTCATCTAAATATATTTTTCTACAAAAAGATAACAACGGGTTTTATACTTCAAACGGTCATATATCAAAAATAGAATATCCTCTCAATAGCGATAAACTTGACAGAAATATAAATAAAATAGTTGAAATATACAGTTTTTATCTTTCGGAAACAGATTGCAATATCTATTTTTCCGTTGTTCCCGATAAAAACTATTTTCTCGCATCCACCGGCAACTATCTGTCTATGGACTATGAAACAATAACGGATATGATGAAAAGCAGATTGAATTTTGCCGAATACATTGATATTTTCGGTGCTCTTTCTCTTGATGATTACTATAAAACCGATCCGCATTGGAAACAGGAAAATATTTTACCTGTGGCACAAACCCTTACCGAAAAAATGGGTATCAATATAGACGAATCATTTATCGAAGAAACATCAGGGAAGCCTTTTTACGGTGCGTATTACGGTCAGGCGGCCCTTGATTTCAGACCGGACACCTTAAAATATCTCACAAACGGTATAATAGAAAATTGCACCGTAACAAGCTATAACAGCGGAAGTCCGGTTATTGTACCTTTTTACGATTTGGAAAAAGCAGAGGGAAAAGATCCCTACGAAATGTATCTGAACGGCTCCGACGCTTTGCTCACAATAGAAAATCCGAACTCGGAAACAGACAGAGAGCTTGTTATTTTCCGCGATTCT
>JAZLFU010000173.1:0-10713 GCA_045615915.1 Oscillospiraceae bacterium | reverse complement strand
ACCAAATATTTTACTGTTGATAGAGAATAGGGCGGAAATTCCGCTCTATTTTTTTATTGTAATGTTTTATCATTGTGGTATAATGTCAGTATAAAAGGCGAAAGAGGGAGTTATATTGGCAACTCTTAATATAGTTCTTGTGGAGCCGCAGATACCGCAGAACACAGGTAATATCGCAAGGACCTGCGCCATAACCGGAGCGAGGCTTCATCTTGTGGGGCCGCTTGGTTTTGTTATTGACGATAAAAAGTTAAAAAGAGCGGGGCTTGATTACTGGGATAAACTCGACATAAACTATTATGACGGGCTTGATGATTTCTTTTCAAAGAACAGCGGAGAGTTCTATTATTTCACTACGAAAGGACTTCACCGCCACAGCGACGTTTCCTATCCCGACGGGGCGTATCTCGTTTTCGGAAGAGAGGATGCCGGACTTCCGGAGGAGCTGCTCTTCAAAAATCCGGGTACGGCGGTGAGAATACCCATGCGCCCGACTCTGCGAAGCCTCAATCTCTCCAACAGCGTTGCCATAGCCGCCTACGAGGTGCTTCGCCAATGGGATTACCCGGATATGCAGGAAGTGGGCGCTCTCCGCAAATTCGACTGGGCAGACGCCGGAAAAGATCAGATATAATGTCAATTACGTCCCTTGTCAAAGGGGAGATGGGCCATATCGTCAAGATATGGCGAGGGGATTCTTTTTCAATAACTTAAGTTTTATGAAATAGCTGAAAAGGAGGCGAACTCCGTGTCTAACGAAAATACTCTACAAAAGCTGATGGGCGCAATGCGCAAAGCCATTGAGGACTACAATATGATAGAGAGCGGCGACAGAATTGCCGTAGGCGTTTCCGGCGGCAAGGATTCCGTTGCGACTCTCGCGGGACTTGCGGGGCTTCGCCGTTTTATCGGTATTGATTACGAAGTCGTTGCGATATCGCTCGATCCGCAGTTTAACGGAGAGCCGAACGACTATACCGGGCTTTCGGAATTTTGTAAAAAAATTGGCGTTGAATTCGTTTTGCGCCGGACGAATATAGGCAATATCATATTCGAGGACAGAAAGGAGCAAAACCCCTGTTCCCTCTGCGCGAGAATGAGAAGAGGACTTCTCCACGACGTTGCGAAAGAATGCGGCTGTAACAAAATGGCGCTCGGTCATAACTTCGAAGATACGGTAGAAACCTTTATGATGAACCTTTTCGACGAAGGCAGGATAGGCTGTTTTTCGCCGGTAACATGGCTTTCGAGGAAAGAGATAACGGTTATCCGCCCGCTTGTATACTGCCACGAGGACGAGATAATAAAAATAGCGAATCACGAGCATTTCCCGATAATAAAGAGCAGATGCCCGGCGGATAAACATACGGAACGCGAGCACGTAAAACTGCTTATTGAGCATCTTGAAAAGGAGGAGGGCTACGACTGCCTCGGGAGCAAGCTTCTCGGAGCGATGCAAAGAGGAAGAATTTCCGGCTGGGGGCTTCCCGGCGATGACAGTCTGGAGCGCTACGAAAAGATATGAGAACGAAACCTGTTGCGGTAATGGTCTCTGGAATATCCGGTGCCGGAAAGACGAGTTTTTCAAAGCTTCTTGAAAACGAAGGCTATATAAGGCTTTCGGTGGATGAGGAAATGCAAAAGGGAAAGAGCCTTTCCGAAGAAAAAACGGCGCTTCGGGAGGAAGCGATAGAACGCATCAAAACAAAGCTTTCCGAAATTATTTCAAGTGGCAGGAACGCCGTTTTGGATATCAGTTTCTGCCATAAAATCCAGCGCGACGAGTTCAAAGCGTTCATTGAAAAATGCGGCGGAAGCTGGAAGCTCTTTTATCTCAAAGCAAGTTTGGAAACCCTGAAAAAGCGCCTTTCCGAAAGAACAAAAACCGATGATCCCAACGCGATTCCGGTATCGGAAAAAGAGCTTTCGGGATTTTGGGGAAGGTTTGAAGTACCCTCCGGCGAGGGTGAAATCGTTATAAATTCGGAAAAACCCTTTGATTTGGGCAAAATTCAAAATAATTTAATGGATTTTTGAAAAACAATATGATATTATAAATAAAAGAAACATGAAAAGGGGCGGAAAAAATGAAATTTGAATGGACAAAGACAATGACAAAGCGCGTTATTACGTATTCCGTTGTCGGAGTTTTTATTCTTCTTGCGTATTTTCTTTTTTCTAATATTACGAAGGTGGCCGGGTTCTTTTCGCTCGCTGCCTCCGTTCTCCGCCCGTTCATACTGGCTTTCATATTCGCCTATCTTCTTAACGGAGTTCTTGCTTTCTTCGAAAGAGTGTTCGGGAAAATAGGGAACAGAAATATCCGGAGGGTGCTTGCGATAATCGTTACCTGGATAGTTACGATAGCGGTACTGGCGCATTTCTTCTATATCATCATTCCGGATATAAAGGGAAGTATAGGTACGCTTATCAACAATATACCCGGCTATTTTGAAAGCACAAAGAGCTTCGCAAAATATATAGTCGACACTTACGGTATCGGCGAAGGTATAGTTGAACAGTTCCTCGATTTTGAAGTCAGCGCCGATAACGTTATGAAAATCGTTGAGCAATACGGAAAACAGCTTCTTCCTCAAATCGCGAATATAGCGAACATTTCCGTAAAAATCGGCAATACGATTTTCGATATCGTTATTGCGATAATTATTTCAATTTACTTTATGTTCAGCAAGGAAACGCTTATTGCCCAGCTTAAAAAGAGCCTTTACGCGGTTTTCGATAAAGGCGCGGTTTCAACGTCCGTAAGAGTCGCGAGAGAAACCCACAGGATATTCAGTGGATTTATAGACGGAAAGCTTCTCGATTCGCTTATTATCGGAATACTTTGCTTTATCGGTATGAGTATTCTGAAATTCGAGTATCCGCTTCTCATAAGCTTTATAATCGGCGTTACGAATATTATTCCGTTCTTCGGTCCGATTATCGGCGCGGTGCCTTCGGTGTTTCTTCTTCTCGTTATCAACCCGTGGCACGCGCTTTGGTTCGCGGTGTTCGTGCTCGGACTTCAGCAGCTTGACGGAAACGTCATAGGCCCGAAGATTCTGGGAGACAGTACCGGGCTTCCGCCGATCTGGGTAATGTTCGCGATTCTAATAGGCGGCGAGTTCTTGGGAGTTATCGGTATGTTTATCGGAGTTCCCGCTTTTGCCGTAATATATAAGTTTGCGAAAGAGATATTTGAAAAGCGCCTCAAAAAGAAAAATATGCCGGAGGAGACCTCGGCCTATAAAGTGATAAAAGGCGAAAAAGATAAAGACGATATAGAACTTGCAAAATAATTAAAAAGGGCTTCCGAACGGGAGCCTTTTCTGTTGGATACTCGTATTTTAAACCTGTGATATGGAGGGTTTTTATGAATAAAGAAACTATTGATATGGTGCTCAAATTCAGGGACGACAGAAACTGGAAACAGTTCCATAACCCGAAAGACCTTGCTATTTCAATAAGTCTTGAAGCTTCCGAGCTTTTGGAGGTTTTCCAGTGGAGCGGGACGGATACCGTCTGCTCCGAAAAAATCGGAAAGGTGAGGGAGGAGCTTGCCGACGTTATAAATTACTGCATACTTATGGCTGACGCCTGCGGGATTGACCTTGATGAAATAGTAAGAGAAAAGGTTTTGAAAAACGCCGAAAAATATCCCGTTGAAAAAGCGTATAATAACAAGGCAAAATATACGGAGCTTTGATATCCGTTAATCTGCACAAAAAGGCCCATTTGACCGTCTGTTAAAATGCGCCGAAATTTATTGAAAATATACTATCTGTCCGAACTTTTCGGCAAAATGCCATAGTTTTTCTCTTTGTATTGAAAAGACGAATATTTTGTAATATAGTAATTATGGCTTATTGGGTAATAAATATTTTTATATAGAAAGGAAGATGACCTTATGAATACAGCAAATAAAATGTCCGTAAGGGATATAGACGTTGCCGGAAAGAGAGTTCTTGTTCGATGCGACTTCAATGTTCCGCTTAAAGACGGAGTGATCTCCAATGATAAAAGGATAGTCGCCGCGCTTCCTACGATAAAATATCTTTCTGAAAACAAAGCGAAAGTTATCCTCTGTTCACACCTCGGACGCCCGAAAGGAGAATGGCTCCCCGAAGCTTCTCTCGCTCCGGTGGCAAAACGCCTTTCCGAGCTTCTTGAAAAGCCAGTAAGAATGAGCAAGGACGTTATCGGCGATGACGCGAAGGATATTTCCGCAAGCCTTAAAGACGGAGAAATAGCTCTTCTTGAAAACGTGCGCTATTATAAAGAAGAAACCGAAAACGATCCGGATTTCGCAAAGGCGCTTGCTTCTCTTGCGGATATCTTTGTAAACGACGCTTTCGGAACCGCTCACCGCGCCCACGCTTCAACTGCCGGTGTTGCGGACTATATTCCGGCGGTCTGCGGCTTCCTTATCGAAAAAGAGATAAGCGTAATGGGGAAAGCCCTTGATGAGCCGGCAAGACCTTTTGTCGCTGTTCTCGGTGGCGCAAAGGTTTCGGACAAAATAGGAGTTATAACTAATCTTCTCGATAAAGTCGATACTCTTATAGTCGGCGGAGCGATGGCGTATACTTTCATCAAAGCCGACGGTTACGATATAGGCAATTCGCTCTGCGAGTTCGATAAGCTTGAGCTTGCGGCGGAGATACTCGAAAAATCCGTTGAAAAGGGCGTAAGATTTCTTATGCCTATCGACCATATTGCCGCTGAAAAATTCGATGAAAGCGCAGAGGCTGTCGCAGTTGAAGAACGTAGCATACCCGAAGGACTTATGGGAATGGATATAGGTTCCAAGACAGTAAAGCTTTTCAGCGAAGCGCTTCAGAACGCGGGCACTGTTGTCTGGAACGGCCCTATGGGAGTTTTTGAATACAAACAGTTCGCCGAAGGAACTCTTTCTGTTGCAAAAGCGGTTGCCGAATCCGGTGCGGTTTCCATAATCGGCGGAGGGGATTCCGTTTCGGCTGTAACGAAGCTTGGCTTTGCCGATAAAATGACTCATATCTCAACGGGTGGCGGCGCTTCTCTTGAATTCCTCGAAGGCAAAGAACTTCCCGGAATTGCCGTTCTCAATGAAAAATAATTTGCCGAAAGGATAATATACGATGAATAAATCTAAACGTGCCGCAGTTATTGCCGGCAACTGGAAAATGAACAAATCCCGCGCGGAGGCAAAAGAACTTGTAAGCGAGCTGCTTCCGCTTGTTGAAAAAGCAGACTGCAAAGTCGTAATTTGCACCCCGTATCTCGACCTTGAAACCGCGGTTTCGGGTACCGAAGGCTCCAACGTAAAAGTCGGCGCGCAGAACTGCCATTGGGCAGACCACGGCGCATTTACCGGTGAGATTCCCGCCGCTATGATAAAAGAAGTGGGTGCGGAATACGTTATCATCGGCCATAGCGAGCGCAGACAGTATTTCGGAGAGAGCGATGAAACCGTTAATAAACGTGTTCGCGCCGCTCTTGATGCCGGACTTAACGTAATTCTCTGCTGCGGAGAGCTTCTTAACGAGCGTGAGCAGGGCATTATGGAAGAAATAGTCGGAAAACAGATAAAAATCGCTCTTGGCAGAGTTTCCGAAGACGAACTCAAAAACGTAATAATTGCGTATGAACCCGTTTGGGCAATAGGTACCGGAGTTACCGCCACCGCCGACCAGGCCGAAGATGCCTGCAAATTTATCCGCGAGCTTATCGCAAAGCTTTACAATAAATCAGCCGCCGACGGAATTACCATTCAGTACGGCGGAAGTATGAACGCAAAGAACGCCGCGGAGCTTCTCTCGAAAGAGGACGTAGACGGCGGACTTATCGGTGGCGCATCTCTTAAAGCACCGGACTTTGCGGCAATAGTGGAAGCGGCATCCATATGAGCGGAATAAAGCCACTTGTTTTGATGATTCTCGACGGCTTCGGATATAGCGAGAGCGATTACGGAAACGCGATTCGCGCCGCAAAAATGCCGAACCTCGATAGAATAAAGGAAAATTCACCGATGACGGTTATTCAGGCCTCCGGCATTGACGTAGGTCTTCCGGAAGGGCAAATGGGCAATTCCGAAGTCGGTCATACCAATATCGGCGCCGGCAGAGTTGTCTATCAGCCGCTTATGAGAATAACCAATGCGGTGAGAAACGGCGAATTTTTCGAAAATTCCGCGCTTGCCGAAGCTATGGAAAACTGCAAAAAGAAAAATTCCGCGCTCCACCTTTTGGGACTTCTTTCGAATGGCGGAGTCCACAGCCATATTGAGCACCTTTTCGGGCTTGTTGATATGGCGAAGAAAAACGGAATAGAAAAACTCTATATTCATTGCTTTATGGACGGAAGGGATACGCCGCCGTCTTCGGGTGTTGATTATATAAGGGCTTTGCAGAGAAAGCTTGATGAAACCGGAACAGGCGTTATTGCGTCTCTCGGCGGAAGATATTACGGAATGGACAGAGATAAACGCTGGGACAGAGTTGAAAAACATTATGACGCCATTGTAAGAGGTACCGCAGAGGTAAAGAAAAATCCGGTTGAAGCGGTAACGGAGAGCTACCGCGCCGGAATTACCGATGAATTTATCGTTCCGGTACAGTTTGAGCACGGTGCTCAAATAAAAGACGGCGATTCAGTCATTTTTTTCAATTTCCGTCCGGACAGAGCGCGTGAGATGACGAGGGCAATAGTCGATAAAGATTTTGATGGTTTTGAGCGTAAGGCTCTCAACGTTGATTTTGTCTGTATGGCGCAGTATGACGCAGAAATTGAAAACGTTTCCGTTGCTTTTCCTCCGGTTTTGCTCGAAAATACCTTCGGAGAATATATCGCGAAAAAGGGACTTCGCCAGCTTCGCATAGCGGAAACGGAAAAATATGCCCACGTTACGTTTTTCTTTAATGGCGGAGTTGAGGCAACCTATGATAACGAGGACAGAGATCTTATTCCGTCCCCTAAGGTTGCTACCTATGATTTACAGCCGGAGATGAGCGCCTACCTTGTTACAGAAAAGCTTCTTTCCGAACTTGAAAGTGGAAAATATGACGTTGTTATACTCAATTACGCCAATACCGATATGGTGGGGCATACCGGCGTATTTGAAGCGGCGGTAAAAGCCTGCGAGGCGGTGGACGAATGTCTCGGTAGGATAACGGAAAAGGTGAAGAAGCTCGGTGGAACGGTGCTCATAACCGCCGATCACGGCAACGCGGACGTTATGCTTGCCGCCGATGGCACTCCGTTTACGGCGCACAGTACCAATCCCGTTCCGTTTATCGTATATAATCATCCCTGTAAATTAAAAGAGAGCGGAAGGCTTGCGGATATTGCGCCGACTATGCTTGATTTGCTCGGTTTGCCGAAGCCCGAAGCCATGACGGGAGAGAGCCTTATTGCAAAGTGATTTTATAAATCTTACCGAAGAAAATATCGAAAACGAGCACCTTTGCTGTATTATCCGAAGCAAAAAACCGCATCCCGGCGTTGAAGCGAAGCGTTGCTGGCTTAAAGAACGTATAAAAGACGGTCATGTATTCAGAAAGCTGAACGCGAAAGGGTGCTGTTTTATCGAATACGCGCCGCTTGAAAAGGCTTGGGTGCCGGTAGCCGGAGATAATTTCTACTATATCTACTGTCTTTGGGTAGACGGGGAATTTAAACATAAAGGCTGCGGAAAAGAACTTCTCGAATACTGCATTGCTGACGTTAAGGAAAAAGGCGGAAGCGGAATCTGTATGCTCGGAGCGAAGCGGCAGAAAAACTGGCTTTCGAATCAGGATTTCGCGAAAAAATTCGGCTTTGAAACAGTTGATTCCACCGATTACGGCTATGAGCTTCTGGCGCTTTCCTTCGACGGAACGAAACCGTCTTTTACGGAATCGGCGAAGCTCGGAACAATAGAGAATAAAGAGCTTACGATATATTACAGTTTTCAATGTCCGTATATTTTGCAGGAAACGGAGAGCATAAAAAGCTATTCGGAAGAAACGGGAATACCCGTTAATCTTATCGAAGTGGATTCGCTTCAAAAGGCGAAGGAGCTGCCATGCGTTTTTAACAATTTCGCTATTTTTTACGGCGGAGAGTTCAAAACCGTAAATCTTCTTGATACAGCTTCAATAGAAAAACTGATAAAATAAAAAAGAGCCGTAAGGCTCTTTTTTGTAAGCGTTTATTCGATTTTATATACTGCCGAAAGATTGTATTCGCTTTCATGGTTTTCTTCTTCGAATACGTTCCGGCTGTAATCCAAACCGGCGTTTTCAAGGCAAAGCTCCAGAAAGCAAAGGAATATTCCGATATCTATCTGATTATAGTAGATGACCATATTTTTCGGCATGATTCCTCTTTTGCCTTCTTTGCGGTATCTGTAAACTTTCAGCTCATTTTCGGAAGCTTCAACTTTCCAGGGCTGGGTGTTGCAGGCGCTCGGAGCAAATCTTACGATATTTCCGATATCGGAATAATGCTCTCCCTCCCAGATTTCGGAAAGCTCTTTCCTTTTGCTCTTGAACATATCTTTTCTGAATTTATCCGGCGAATCAACCTTGGCTATTGCCATCATAATGACGAAATCCAAACCGTCAAGCTCTTTTTCCTCGGGTTTTCCGATGCCGAACCAATGCGTTCCGATATTTTTCGATACGAGATAAAGGTCAAGCTGTTCACCTAAATAGCCGATGTTTTGGAGATAGTTCTCCTTTTTCTCCGAATAGAAAAGAACGCAGAAGCCCTGACCTCTTTTACACATGGCGGCGCCTTCTGTTATTTTTATTTTTACCTTTATTCCGTCGACGAGAGGCTCAAATCCATAGAAAGCCTTTTCAATCTCGGAAAGTTCTTCTTCGGTAAGACGCTCATTGCCGATATTTCTGAAAAGGTGAAAGGATTTCCTTTTGAATATCATTTTGTATAAATTTTTATCCATAAGTTCATCCCTTCTTCAAATTCAGATTCACTGCCAGTTTCCGTTTTCGCCTTTTCTCAATACTTCTTCATAGCAGTTGTTATTTTTGTAAAGCGCGATTATTTCGGTATCTTCATCAAGCTTAATGGTATGTTCGGATTTTGCTCCTATGGAACCGTTTATTCCTCCGAAAGCGGCGTAGCAGTCAAGATAGAGCTTTCCGCCTTCCTGCTGATGAACAACGACTTTTCTGACAAATCCGACGGAACTCGCGACCGAAACGTTTATTGTCATTTCGCTGCCATCATCGGAAAGCGAATAGTCGCTGATATACACAGAGGTAAGCCTGGTAAATCCGGGAAGTATCATATAAATGCCAAAAAGCAGAATTGCCGCGGCGGCAATACCAAGCAATATTTTTTTCGTTTTGTTTGTCTTTTCCATTTTTTGCTCCTTATTTTTTTGAATTGTTTTTCAAAAGGAGAATTGCGCCGAAAAGAGCAGAAGCCAACGCTATTATAAAAAAGATTCCGTTTCCGTCTATTTCTATCGTTGAAGACGCCTGTATCTGATTCGATACCGCGGGGTTAAAAAACGAAACGATTCCCCATACAATAAGGCAAAGTATACCTCCCACGCAAAGAACCGTTCCGGCGATGCGTTTTTCGCGGCAGGATTTTGTATCGCATATTCGGGTTTTGTTTTCGAAATTTATTTCCTCGTCGTCTTTCATCAGATAGTCAAGGGAAACGTTGAAAAAATTGCTGATCGAAACAAGTTTTTCATATTCGGGAAAGGACTGTTCAGATTCCCATTTTGAAACAGCCTGGCGGGATACACCGAGTTTTTCCGCAAGCTGTTCCTGGGAGAGCCCTTCTTTTTTTCGTAATTCGTAAAGCCTGTTGGAAACTGCCATTTCGTTCTGTTCTCCTTTCATCAAAATTATATGAAAAAGGGGCATAGCAGTCTATACACGGGTATAAGCAATTCCGCAACCAATGGTTGCAAATGTGGTTTAGTTAAAAAAATAATTAAACAGAATAACCAGTATGCCTATAACAAAAGTAGGTATACCTAAAGCAAGCATAATGTTCAAATCTTTTTCAAGCAGCTTTATATTCGGCTCGTTGCTGTTTAAATTATGTTTTTCTCTTAAATAGATAAATATATTAGCGAATATTACCGCTATACAGAAAAGCAGAACTAACCATTTCATAAAAGATATTTTCTCCTATTCGATGAATTTTATTTTCCGCAGCAGTGTTTGTATTTCTTTCCGCTTCCGCAGGGGCAGGGATCGTTTCTTCCGACTTTTTTCTTTTTGGTTACTGCGCCGGAGGTGCTTCCGTCGGAGGAGGCTTCAAGCGGAACGGCAACCTGTTCGCGTTTGGGCTGCGCCTGCACCTTTACGGTGAGAAGCATTTTTACGGTATCCTCGCGAATGGAGTCTATCATCTCATCGAACATATCAAAGCCCTGGATACGGTATTCAACTACCGGATCGTGCTGGGCGTAGCTTTGGAGATATATTCCCTGTTTCAGATCCGCCATGGCGTCTATATGGTCCATCCATTTGGTATCCACGTTGCGAAGAAGCACAACACGTTCAAGCTCACGCATAATGGGAGAGGTGAACTGTTTTTCTCTTGCGGCATAGCGTTCTTCCATATAGTTTTCAAGGATCTCGACAACCTTCGCCTTTGTAAGAGCGGCTCTTTCTTCGGCATTGAAACGGAAATCTCCGGTATGAAATACCCGCCCCTTATCTGTTTCGATAAGCAGTGAACAGGCATCAGGGATTGAATGTT
>JAZLFU010000172.1:0-1396 GCA_045615915.1 Oscillospiraceae bacterium | reverse complement strand
TTGTATTTTACATATTTATAAATATATAATATCACAATAACAGTTATTTTCAAGAGGAAAATTATTAGTATTTTATGAATTAAATGTTTTTATCCAATGAATACATTATTTTTATAAGTTTTTGTGTTTCATCAAAAGTATTTGCCTCCCCAAAACTTATGCGGCATGTTCCTCTTTTTTCCGTTTTAAACTTTCTGTGTGCAAGCGCTGAACAATGAAAGCCACCGCGGGACGCCACTCCTTTTTCCGAAAGCAGCATCGAAGTTTCCTCTCCGGTCAAATCTCCAAATACAAACGATATTACGGCCGAATTAAATTCATATTCAGGTGTTAAGCAAAATAGCTTTACATTTTCCATGCCTTTTATTTCTTCGTAAAAGTGTTTTGCAAGCTCAATTTCGCGTCTTCCTATGTTCTCCTCTCCTATTGATTTTATCTTCTCTACGCCTTCCGAAAGAGCACATATTGCCGGAACTCCGAGGGTTCCGCTTTCAAAACGCTCCGGCAAAGTTTCCGGTTGATCGAAATCAAGGGAATAGTTTCCCGTACCTCCGTAAATAAGCGGCTCTATGATTTCTGGGCATCTTGTTCCCAAAATACCAAGCCCCATAATTCCAAGCAAACCTTTATGAGCAGGAGCGCATATAAAATCTATTCCGTCCCGCTCCATTTTATAATCAACGCTGCCGGCAGTTTGAGCGGCATCAAGCATAAACAAAGCTCCGTGGTCGTGCGCGATTTTTGCAAGCTCTTTTATCGGAAGCTTTATTCCGAAAACATTTGAAGCTCCGCTTACCGCAACAAGCTTTGTATTAGGTTTAAACGCTTCTCTGAATGATTGCAAAGTTCCTTCGGTATCATGCTCAAACACTTCCGCAACGGAATAATCGGTTTTGCCTTCGATTTTCATTTTATGAAGCGGACGAAGCACCGCATTGTGCTCAATATCGGATATTATACAATGTCCGTTTTTTGCAACGCTTTGCAATACAATATTTATTGCCTCCGTACAGCTTTTCGTAAATAAAAGATTTTCCGGATTATCAAGCCCGAAAAAATCGGCAGCCTTTTCTCTGCAAATATACACCTCCCTCGAAGTATCTATCGACATAGGGTATCCGCTTCTTCCGGGATTTGCTCCGTAATAGATAAGGGAATTTTCCACGGCTTTTCTAACCTCAACGGGTTTAGGATACGATGTTGCGGCATTGTCAAAATAGAGCATTTTAATTCGCCTCCCTTATTTCTTTGGCTTTTATGCCATTTCTTAAAAGCAAATCGTTTAATTCCTCCTTGTTTCCGAATACCTTAACCGTATATCCGCAGCCATGAGGGTTTATTCCGCTGTCCTTAAAAACAAAAGCGCGGTATCCTCTGTTTCTGAATACCGTTTCTC
>JAZLFU010000171.1:0-1069 GCA_045615915.1 Oscillospiraceae bacterium | reverse complement strand
ACATTTCTCCAATATTGGAAGAAATCAAAGGGAGAAGTTTTATTGGGATCGAGCCAAACGGCATTTCCGGCGGTTTTACCCATTTTTTTGCCCTGTGAATCCGTAAGGAGAGTTACAGTCATTGCATATGCGTCTTTTCCGCTCTTTTTTCTGATAAGTTCGGTTCCGGCAAGCATATTGCTCCATTGGTCATCTCCGCCGAATTCCATATTGCATCCATAATGCTCATTGAGATAATAAAAATCATATGCCTGCATTATCATATAATTGAATTCAAGGAAACTGAGCCCGCGTTCCATACGCTGTTTATAGCATTCTGCGCGAAGCATATTGTTTACTGAAAAATACGCACCTACGTCTCTGAGAAGTTCAATATAGTTGAGTTTCATAAGCCAATCGGCATTATTTACCATCATTGCTTTTCCGTCGCCGAATTCGATAAATCTCTCCATTTGACGTTTGAAGCATTGAGCGTTATAGTCAATATCTTCTCTTGTAAGCATTTTTCTCATATCGGTTCTTCCGCTCGGATCGCCTATCATAGTAGTTCCTCCACCGATAAGAGCAACAGGTTGGTTACCGGCAAGCTGAAGACGCTTCATAAGAGTAAGTGCAAGAAAATGACCTGCAGTAAGACTATCGGCAGTACAGTCAAATCCGATATAGAATTTTGCTCCGCCCTTATTGATAAGATCTTTTATCTCATCTTCATCTGTTACCTGCGCTATAAGTCCTCGCGCAACAAGTTCATCATAGATTGTCATTTCATTTTTCCTCCAATTAAAATAATAAAACCCTTTGCCGGAAAATATCCGACAGAGGGCGAATGAGATCGCTGTACCACCTCTTGTTTTATTGCAAACTTACGTTTACAACCTCAACGAGCACGATATGCTCAAACGCTGTAACCGGCGCACCGGACAAAACCTACTTTTGTTTCAGAATTGCTGCTCGGGAACGTAATTCGAAAATCTGCAATATGTACTTTCTTTCACCAACCGAAAGCTCTCTGAAATCATAAAACAGCTCTATTTTTTTCCGTCATTGCATTTAATAATTTTTTAATTAT
>JAZLFU010000170.1:0-4356 GCA_045615915.1 Oscillospiraceae bacterium | reverse complement strand
AAAGAGGAAGTCGAAGCGCTGAACAGGAAGCTCCATGAGCTGACGGAGGAAGAGTTGGAGCAGGTGACCGGCGGTTGTTATATCCCCGTCTCAGGATTTCCCTGATCGTCCCTCGCATCAAAAAACGTATTTGCCGCCGAGAAGAGTCATGGTACCGGACGGCATGAGTCATGGTGAAAGGAGCACCCCCCCATGAAAACCAAAGAAGAATTAAACGCCCTGAAAGAGGAAGTCGAAGCCCTGAACAAGAAGCTGCATGAGCTGACGGATGAAGAGCTTGCGCAGGTCACCGGCGGTGCAATGCAGTATTTACGACAGTTGGAAGGAGGAGATGATCGCTCAGCCATCATAAAGAGCGGGTTTTATAGTATGTGAGTAATCGCACCGCATTGATACCCTCCGGCATCTGACATCTTCGCATCTGCCGCCGCGTTACTGCCTTGCCCGCCTTTTGCAATACAGGGTAATATCTTCCCTGTACCCCTCAAACGTATCTACCCGCGTTATATCGTACATTGAATCGAAAGATAATCTTACCTATAAATACATTGCGCTTCATCCGGAGGTCGACAGGGAGATAATAACTCCACATAGAGAATATATGGAAGAATTTTTAGAGGAATATAATAAAAGAGGGCTTCATTAAAAATGAAGTCCTCTTTGTTTATTATTCCTTATTATCTTATTTGGTGAAAGAGGTAAGCGCTACGGGAACAATGCTGTTTACGGTGTAGGTACCGTCAAGAGCGGCGTAAACGTTTACAATAACAAGGTCGGTGGTGGGGTTTTCGACTACCGGAGTAGCGGAGCAAAGGAATGCGTGGTTGAGTCCTGCGACTACCTGGCTTCCGACATATGCAACGGGAGTGTACTTTGCTCCGAGAAGTCCTTCAAGCGCGCCGTCAAATGCTGCCTGGAGATCTTCGGGAAGCTCTGCCGGGTTATTTTCGGAGTAATAAGTCCAACCGCCGAGGAGAACGTCAACGGAAGCATCAACCGGTGCGGAGGGTTCGGCTCCGGGAGCAGGGACTGCTACAACGGCATCTTTTCCGGGAGCGGCGACTGCGCCAACGAGCGTATCTCCGGGAGCGGCTACTGTTGCGAGAGGAGCGTCTGCGGGAGCAAGATCTTCGGGAACATCGGTCCCAATGCCGGCTTCGGCGATTACGCTGAGAACTGTGCCGAGATCAAAAGCGGTTTCGTTGGTCATCTGATAGTTACCTTCAAGATCCGCATAGATAGTTGCAACGCGAAGTTCTTTTCCGCCTTTTCCGTTATCGCGGCCGCAAAGTACCATGTAGTTTCTTCCGGCAACGACCTGGGTTCCGAGAACGGCAACAGGCTCCATGGGAAGGCCGTTATAGGTTGCGTTTCCGCCGTCAACTATTGCTTTGACTTCATCGGAAACGACAGCATAGAAGTTTTCGGGAACGTTCCAGCCGCCAACGATGGGTTCTTCCGGTTCAACGGGCTCTTCGGGTTCAACGGGCTCTTCCGGCTCGACAGGTGCTTCGGGCTCGGTGGGTTCAGCGGGTTTTTCGTTATTGCCGGAGCAGGCTGCAAAGGAGAACACCATTGCTGCGGCAAGAAGAATTGCAAGAAATTTTTTCATTTTTGAAAGTTCCTTTCTTAAAATAAATGTATCGGAGCGTCTCCGACATTTTTGTTTATTATATCATAAGTTTTTTATAAATGCAATGAAAAAAGTATGAACAAAAATATTAGGATTAAGGCGGTCCGGTTTTAACATACAAAATGTCTTCATTGAAAAAAGACAGAATCCTTTTTGATTCTGTCTTTTTTCTGGTGCCGCTAACGAGACTCGAACTCGTACGCTTTAAGGGCGAGGGATTTTAAGTCCCTTGTGTCTGCCATTCCACCACAGCGGCGCAATATCAAATTGCCTATACATTATATCAAACGGATATGGTTTTTACAAGTATTTTATTCCGATTCCAATTATTATTTATTTTTATTGGAAAATATAGATGACAAATCAGGAAACTTGTGCTATAATTCAATAATGTATAGATATTTTTATTTATTAAAGGAGGATTTTCATTCATGAAATCTTTTAAACGCATTATAACTTTGCTTCTTGCTCTTGTTATGGTGTTTTCAATGGCGGTTCCCGCTTTTGCAACTCATATACATTGGATAGACGTAGAAAGCGAGCTTGAAATCACTTACAAGAATGGAACGGACAGTAAAAAGAAAACTTATGAGCTCGATGATAAAAAAGATAGAACCAAAATTACTCTTTGCAAATTGAGCGATGTAAAATTCAGCAAGAAAGATTATGAGCTTGTTGGTTGGAAAATCGACGGAGATGAATATGATCTTGGCGAAAGCTTCACATTCGATAAGGAAGATTACAGTACCCATGATGATGGAAGATATCATCTTACCGCTGAGGCTATTTGGGAAAAAGAAGACTCTTCTTCCGGAAGTACTACTTCCGGCAAAATAGTCGGTACTTATAAACCGGGTGATAGTGCTGATGGAACCAGGTTCAAAGAGACCTATAAAGATGAGTATAAAAAAGAAGAAGGCTTTTTCATCGTAACCTTCCCGAAAGCCGATAAATTCGACGGTAAAGGAAAAACTTTTAAGGGTTGGAAGATTTCAGATTATGATGGTGATAAACTTTTCCAGCCCGGAGATCAGGCGGCTTTTGATGAAAACTTTGAAGCGGTTGCGCAATGGACGAACAAAAAGGTAATCGGCGGCGGAGATACAAGCTCCTCTACCGAAAGCGGCTCCTCTTCAAGCAGCTCTTCTGCGTCAAGCAAACCTTCTTCCTCCAGCAGCTCGGCTCCGGCAAGCTCAAGCGGTTCTTCATCTGTGCCGGCGCCCTCAAGCTCTTCAAGTTCCGTACCCGCGTCTTCGAGCACCCCTGCGCCTTCGAGCTCTTCCAGCTCTGTACCGGCATCTTCGAGCGTTCCCGAAAGTTCGAGCGAGCCTGAAGTTCCCGAACAACCCGAACAGCCCGAAGAACCTACTCCGGTTTTCAAACCCATAACTCTTGCTTATAATATAAACGGAGATATTCCGGTAAACGGAATCAAATTTGATGTAAACGAAGATATCGGCGGAGTACCTTCCCTTTTTGTAAGTGTACTTGATAACAACAGTTCCACCGATGATACCACCGCGGATTTCATCTCCTCCGGCAACGCTCTTGCGGCATTCGATATCTCTATGCTCTGCGATGGAAATAACTATTCCGGCCCCGTAAACGGTGTTCTTACATATGAACTCAACGGAACACAGGCAACCGAGATTTCCAATTTCGAAGAACATGTTCTTGCAATGGTACATGTAATAAGCGCAGATAAATTCGATGGCAGCTCATATTATATGACCAACGGAAAGAAAGTTTATCTCTATGACGTTGCTTCCGGAAGCAAATCCGAAGTCAATAACATAGGATTCGTTGAAAACGACGGTGTATACCGTCCCGTTATCGCGGATGTGAACGCTCTTGGGACCTTTGCATATCAGTCCAAAGAGGGAACGATAGTTGTTGTAAAGCCTCTTGCCAATGAAAATGCGGCTTCCGTATCTATGGACGTAACTTCTTTCTCACCCTTTATGCTCGTTCATCTTGAAAAAGGCGAAGCGGGAACAAAGGGCGGCGGTTTCCCGATTTGGATAATAATCGTAATTGCGGTTGTTGTTCTTGCCGCCGCGGCTGCCGGTGCTTTCTTCTTCTTGAAGAACAAAGGTAAAAAGAATAAATCGGATGATGCGTTCGATGACCTCGGAGAGGACAGCGGCGCAAATATCACCGGACTTGACGAATAAGTTTTGAAATAAAAAATCCCGTTCTCGTTTTGAGAATGGGATTTTTTGTATCATAATTTGATTTTATGTTTTTTGAGCGATTTTCCGAGAAAAGATCCGAGCACCTCGCAGCAGATGAATTCTCCCGTGCCGACCGTGAGTACGAAGAAAGGGAGGCTGCCTTCCGCGCCGTAAACGTAACGGAGAATGAACGGAATTATGAGCATATTTGAAATCACCGGAGAAAGCAGAGCAGTAAAGAGACTTTTTTTACGAAGGTAATATGTTCCGATTGCGCCGAGCAGAGTTGCCGCGCTTCCGAACAGGGTATCCCAAAGCGCAGAGCCTGTTACGGCGTTGGAAATCAAACAGCCGAGAAACAGACCGGGAACCGCGGAGCCGGTAAATACGGGAAGTACGGTAAGCGCTTCGGAAAGCCGGAGCTGGATAATCCCGCCGGAAAGTCCGAACAGCGCCGAAAGAAGCGTCAGAACGACGTAAATTGCGGCAATGACAGCGCTTTTTGTAAGAAAAGATGTCTTTTTGGAAATTTTCATTAAATTTTCTCCT
>JAZLFU010000169.1:0-1331 GCA_045615915.1 Oscillospiraceae bacterium | reverse complement strand
TTTTTCTCTGCCAAGAGAAACGCCTCCTTTTTATAAATGTATATATATATTACTATATTTCCCCAATAAAAGCAAACACTATTTTCGGATAACAAAAAATCCCTCATCTTTCGACAAGGGATTTTTGTTTGGTGACCCGAGCGAGAATCGAACTCGCGTTACAGCCGTGAAAGGGCCGTGTCTTAACCGCTTGACCATCGGGCCTGGTAGCGGCAACTGGATTCGAACCGGTGACACTTCGGGTATGAACCGAATGCTCTAGCCAACTGAGCTATGCCGCCATATTGTTACCACAAGGCAAGAGTTATTATATTATGTAATGATACGTTTTGTCAAGCACTTTTTTGAAAAAACTTAAAAAATATTGCAATTTTCTTTAATATCTTAAAATTTCTATGATTTTTTTAATTGTTTACAATTTATTTATTTCATACTTTTTAAAATAATGATAAAATAAAAATATCAAGGAGGTGTCTTTTTTATGTGGAACATATCAAGATTAAAATCGGAAGCGCGTAATTCATTAAAGCAATTCGGTTACTGGATGCCGCTTCTCATAACGTTTCTTATCGGAATTGTAAACGGAATGGGCGGAAGCACCACCGGAAGCAGTATTACTCTGCTCGGCGGCAGCAACCTTGCAAATGACGTTTACGTTCCTCCCATTGTGGAGCCTGACCGCCTGGAACTGCTTTTAGATGAAATACTCGATGAACTTAAAAATTTCTTCAGCAATCCGCTTATCGTTCTTACTACCGTATTCCTCGTTCTCGCGTTTACGGCGCTCGGATTTCTGATCTCCTTTGCTTTTGTTTCGTTCATAAGCGGGCCTCTCGATGTCGGTCAGAAGCGCTACTTTATGGAGCACCGCGGTTGGAGACCTGATTTCGACCGCATTTTCTGGGCGTTTAAGAGCGGAAGATATCTAAATATTGTAAAAATCTCTTTCTTCAAAGAGATAAAAATAGCTCTCTGGTCCCTGCTTTTCATCATACCCGGAATCATAAAGTCTTATGAATACAGAATGGTGCCTTATCTGCTTTCCGAAAACCCACAGATGTCCTCCAAAAGAGCGTTTGAACTTTCAAGAGCGATGACGAAGGGCGAAAAATGGCATATGTTCTGCCTCGACCTTTCGTTCATCGGCTGGGAGATACTTGGAGTACTTTGCTGCGGAGTCGGAACGATATTCCTCATTCCCTATCTCGAAGCCACAAACGCGGAGCTTTATCAGGTGCTTCGTGAAAAGGCTCAGGGCTACGGTCTATCCGATTTCAACGAGCTCCCGGGTTTCTTCCCCGAACAGGTTTAAAACAGCTATATAAAAAATG
>JAZLFU010000168.1:0-2158 GCA_045615915.1 Oscillospiraceae bacterium | reverse complement strand
GCAGAAGCCGAAGAGACCGAACCCACCGAAAATATGCTCAAAGCAAAAGCGGTTGCCGATGAGATCCTTGCGGCAGATGATATGCACGCATACGTTGCGGAAAAATTCGGCGGTGAATTTACCGAAGTTACTTATGGCGTTTCCTCCGGAATGGATGAAACCTATTCCGAATGGCTTTTTGATGCCGCCCGCAAAGACGGAGATAAAACCGTTATTGAAGGTTCCAACGGATATTACGTATTCGAGTATGCAGGAAAATGCGATATTCACTACAATATGGTTTCTGTAAGACATATCCTTGTAAAACCCGAGGATACCGAAGACGAAGCATCCTGGGATGAAGCAAAGACAAAAGCGGAAGAATATCTCAAGACTTATAATGACCTCGGCGGCGGAGAGAACAATTTTGCAAATGTTGCAATGGGATATTCCCAGGATGACGGAAGCAAGAGCAACGGCGGTCTTATCGAAAATATGACAAAAGGTCAGACCGTTAAAGAGTTCAATGACTGGAGCTTTGATCCCGCGCGTGAAGAAGGAGACGTTGAGATAATCAGAAGTAGCTACGGTTATCACATTATGTATTTTGTAGGCGAGGGCGAAGATTATTACACTTATACCATTGATGATGCCATCCGTACTGAAAAATACGATGAGTTTATTGCCGGAGCTATTGAAGGCTATGAATCCAAAGATCTTGCAAATAAGAATCTTGTCGGACAGCATCTTTGATTAAAATATTCGGGACGGTCGATTTTACAAAATGGCCGTCCCTCGTTTTAACTATTGAAAGGAATTTGCTATGAAAAAAATTTTTGCGATACTTTTGGCGGCTGTTATGGTGCTCACTATGTTTTCCGCGTGCTCAAAAGTTGAAGAGGAGCCAGAGCAGGAAATCAGCGACTGTGATAAAATAGCCGTAAAAATCGGAAATATGGAATATACCGTAAACGATTATAACTATACCTACGTTGCGGCTTTCAGCGATGTATACGCAAATTACGGAAGTTATATGGATATGAAAACTCCGCTTTCCGAGCAGGATATGGGCGATGGAACTACCTGGCACGATTATTTTTGCAGATATACCGAAGATACTCTTAAAAACCTGACCGCTATTTACGAAAAGGCATTGGAAGACGGATTTGAACTTTCCGAAAGTTCGAAAGAGCAGCTTGCCGGTTTGAGAGAGAGTATGGAAGCTTCTGCCGGTGATTACGATATGGAGTTCGATGAATATATCGAGGCAATGTACGGAAAAGGAATGACTTTCGACTGCATTTTGAAGATGATGGAAATAGGTACTCTTGCTTCCGAATACGCAAATTCATACGGGGATTCAATAGAAGTAACTCCCGATGAGATAAAATCTTATTACGGAGAAAACAAGACCGCTTATGATACCGTAACTTTCCGTTATTATTCAAATTATTATTATGACGGCGAAACCGAGTTTACAGATGAACAGATAGCGGAATACAGAGCCGCCGCGGAAGATATCGCAACGGCAAAGAATTCCGAGGAATTTATTGCAAAAGTCGTTGAGCACGTTTCGGAAGACAAAAAGAGTTATTACGAAGACGATTACGCAACCCTTATGAAAAATGCCACTGATGACGTGATCGGAATAGAGGAGCTTACCGATTGGCTCTATGACGAGGCAAGAGTTTACGGTGAAACTTACGTATATGAAGACGAAGGATACGGCTTTATTACCGTTATGTTTGAAAGTGCTGACAGCGCGGATTACGACTGCGTAAACGTAAGACATATCCTTGTAAAGCCCGTTGCTGACGAAGACGGAACAATTCCGGAAAGCGCATGGAAAGACGCCGATAAAAAAGCAAAAGAGATATATGACGGATATCTTGCCGGAGAAACTACCGAAGACGCTTTTGCAGAGCTTGTGAGTGAATATTCCGAAGATCCCGGCTCCGCATCAAACGGCGGACTTTATTCCAACGTTTACAAGGGACAGATGGTTGCCGAATTTAACGATTGGTGCTTTGATGAAGCGAGAGCCGAAGGTGATACCGATATCGTAAAAACAACTTACGGATATCACATTATGTATTTTTCCGGAAAAGGCATAAGCAACCTTGAAAGATCTCTTAAATCGACTGTCGTCAATGCGAAGTTCGAAGAATGGTTTGACGGT
>JAZLFU010000167.1:0-2735 GCA_045615915.1 Oscillospiraceae bacterium | reverse complement strand
TCCGACTTACAGCTTCGAAAAAAACATTAATGAAATAAGACCTGATTACAATTTTGATGAAACCTGCCAAGGAACTGTTCCCGTTGCTTTTGAAGTTTTCTTTGAAGCTGAAAGTTTTGAAGATACATTACGAAAAGCAATCTCTATGGGCGGCGACAGCGATACTCTTGCGGCCATAGCCTGCAGTATTGCCGAAGGGTACTATCCTATCCCAAAAGAAATATCCGAAAAAGCTATTGCCGTGCTCGACAAAAAACTGTCTGATATGCTCAAAAAATGGAATTCTGATTTAAGTGTATCACCTTCTCCGTTTGAGCACCGTGATTTACTTGATTACACCGATTATCTTCTTACAAACCCGCATACCGAAAAAAAACAAATACAGCATCCCGACAGCAAAGAAGTATTTGTTGTTCCGGAATATGATGAAATAATGTACAATTTCATTCGGGATGCTGTAAGCTCTCAATTTTTCAGAGATGATTACAGAGAAATCCTTGAAAAGCACGAAATAAAAAGCTATCAGGATATGGTAATAGAGGTTCCAGGAGCAAGAGAGCCGCTTTTGGCCGCAATGCTGACACTTATCATTTCCGGAGAAAAAGTAAATCCCGGAAACGTGGCCTGGGCCGCCGAGGACGGTATTCTCGGAGACATAATGCAAGGCCTTAAAGAATGGAATGAATAACAAAAAAGAGATGCTTTATACGGCATCTCTTTTTAATATTATTTTTCTGAATTTTGCTTCATTGAAAGGCTTATTCTGTGTTTCTTTTCATCAACATCAAGTATGGTTACTTTAACTATATCTCCAACGGATACTACTTCCGAAGGATGATGAATGAATTTATCACAAACCTGTGAGATATGGACCAATCCGTCCTGGTGAACGCCTATATCCACAAAAACACCGAAATCAATTACATTTCGTACTGTCCCTGTAAGCACCATTCCCGGTTTCAAATCTTTCATCTCTAAAACGTCGGTACGAAGAATCGGCGCAGGCAGATCATCACGAACATCGCGCCCGGGTTTCATAAGCTCTTTAATTATATCTTGGAGAGTCGGCAAACCTATCCCTATTGACTCGGCAACTTTTTTCTCTCCAAGCGCTTTTACTTTAGATTCAAGCAACTCTATATTTTCGTCTTTTACGTCTTCAATTGTATAGCCGGTCATTGAAAGCAATTTTTCAGCAGCCTGATAACTTTCCGGATGAACCCCTGTATTATCGAGAACCGTTTCACTTTCCGAAACGCGTAAAAATCCAGCGCATTGTTCAAATGCTTTCGGTCCGAGCTTTGGCACATTCAAAATCTGCTTACGGCTTGAAAAAATACCATTTTCTTCTCTATACTTTACTACATTCTTTGCCGTGGTCGAATTCAAGCCGGACACTCTTCCCAAAAGGCTGGCGCTCGCGGTGTTTAAGTCCACTCCTACTGCGTTTACGCAATCTTCAACAACTCCGCTTAAAGTTTCATCGAGGCGTTTTTGCGGCATATCATGCTGGTACTGCCCAACACCTATTGCTTTAGGATCTATTTTTACGAGTTCGGCAAGCGGATCCTGCATTCTTCTTGCAATAGATACAGCAGAACGAAGATTTACGTCGTAATCGGGAAATTCTTCTGCTGCAAGCTTGCTCGCCGAATATACAGATGCTCCTGCTTCGGAAACTATCATATAGCTTACTCCGGGAAGTCCGTGTATCATCTCAACTGCCATTGCCTCTGTTTCGCGGCTGGCAGTACCATTACCTATAGCTATATGCTCAACTCCATGTTTTTTTGCCATAGCCGATAATTTTTCAATAGCTTCATTCTTTTGACGCTCTCCAAACGTAGGATATACCACCGTCGTATCAAGGACTTTTCCCGTTCCGTCTACTACCGCCACTTTACAACCATGGGAATAGCCGGGATCCAATCCCATTGTTATATGGCCTTTTACAGGCGGCTGCATCAAAAGAGGTTTTAAATTGATAGCAAAATTTTTAATTGCGCCTTCCGCCGCTTCATCTGTAAGCCCGGAACGAACTTCATTTATAAGTGAAGGCATAAGAAGTCTGTTCCACGCATCCTCTGTTGCTGATTTGACAAATCCCATAGCAACACTTCCTGGTTTTACTACCAAACGGCAAAGAGCAGGCAAAGTCAATTTTTCATCCAACTCTATACTTACGGAAAGAATTTTTTCTTTTTCTCCACGGTTTATTGCTAAAATCTGATGACCTTGAAGTTTTTTTAAGGCACATTTAAAATCATAATACAAACTATAAACGCTATCTTCTTCGGTAGCAGCGGAAGTTACCATTAAGCCGCTGTTAATTACAAGTTCTCGCATTACTTTACGGATTGCGGCATCATCACTTATCCATTCGGCAACTATATCATTCGCACCCTGTAACGCATCGTCAACCGTTTCTACACCTTTTTCCAAGTCAATATATTCCTCTGCGGCAACACAAGGCTCCGCGCAGTCGTTCTCCTGAGCAAAAAGTAAAGCCGCCAAAGGCTCCAGTCCTTTTTCTTTTGCAACGGTCGCGCGGGTACGGCGTTTCTGCTTATACGGACGATATAAATCTTCAACTTCAGCCAAAGTTTTTGCGTTGTCAATAGCCAAAGCAAGTTCATCAGAAAGTTTTCCCTGCTCATCAATAGCATTTTTTACCGTTTGGCGTCTTTCTTCAAGGTTACGCAAATAATTTAATCTATCCTCAAGATTACGGAGCG
>JAZLFU010000166.1:0-5371 GCA_045615915.1 Oscillospiraceae bacterium | reverse complement strand
GAAAACTGAAAACTGAAAACTGAAAACTCATTTCCCTTTGACGAGGGGCGTAAAAATTATATCAATCTACCTTGTTAGGAATACAATCCATATATATGTACCCCGATATAACGGGGTGCTATTTTTCTATTTTTTCGTTCCACCCTCCGATGATCATATCGGCAAGGTTTTCCCTGTCGGAGGTTTCCCAGATCTCTTTGCCCCAGTAGATCGGGAGGTTATCTCCGAGGATATCCTTCACGAAGCCGGCAGGGAGCGCGTTTGTAAGGGCAGGTATCCAGTTGCCTTCGGCGTAATACTTCGCCACCGCAGCCGTAAGCGAATCATAATCCGCCGCGGCTGAAAGAACGGTGTTTTCTCCGCTTCTTGCGTTCATTCGCGCGTTTCGAGCTTCGGAATTCAGGTTTTCGGAAGCTGTCGCGGTATATCCATTATTGTTTTTCTTTGCGTTCCTTGCTTCGGAGTTCAGGTTTTCCGAAGCGGAATTTCCGGAATTTCCGGACTCCGAATTTTCATCCATGCTCGTTTCGGGCATGGAGCCGCTCTGTTCTTCGGCGTTTTCATATCCGTAGTTGAACGGAACTCCGCCGAAAGCCTTCGCGAAAAGCGCCTTGCCCTTTTCATCGGAATAGAGCCATTTCGCAAGCTCTTTCGCGAACTTCACGTCGGCGGAAGCGGCCTTCGGGTTTACGGCGAGGTAATAGCGGCTCCCGATTATGATCGAGCTTTGAAGCTTTTCGGCGGTCATGTCCAAAGCGGTTATATCGCTTTCGGAAAGAGGGAGTTTCATCGGTATGATATCGAGGTTTTCGCCGAAGCCTTCGGAGGATTTGCCGAAATCGGCGGCGTCGGCGGTGCTTCCCGGATAAAAGAGAGCATACCCTTTCGTAAAGGCGTCTATCGAAGCGGTGTAGTCAAAGTCGCCGCCGGTGAGCATATCCCCTCGCCCGATACCGCCCTCTGTGCCGGCAACGCGGCTTGAATGGAAGTCGAGGGCTTCAACGTAGGCGCCCAAAAGGTTTTTAAGTCCGGCGGTTTCCTCGGCAGTCGCCTTAAAAACTTCAAGGCGGTTGCGGAATTTCGCGTTGAGCACGGTGCTCAAAAGGTATTCGGCAAAATCGCCGTCCTTGGCGTTCATCGCGAAAACGCCGGTGAGGTTTTCCGCCTTCCCGGTCTTTTCGGCATTAAAAACGTATTCGGTACCGTTCACCGTAACGGCGGCATCGGAGGGGGCGGCAATATAGGTTTCCACCGCCGCGGCGAAGCCTTCAAAATCGGTATAGGAGCAGGTGCGGAGATCTTCAAGAAGGCTTTTGTATTCCGCGCCGAAAAGGGCTTTCAGCATATCGGTATCCACGATATAGCCGTAAGCTTCAAGCGAAAGCGGAATGCCGTAGTTCCCTATTCCGGTGCCGTTCAGCTGGATTCCGTTCGGAATGAGTGAGGTAAGACCGGAAAGGGCGTTGTCTTCGGTAAGACTTCCGAAATAGCCTTTTTCGTAAAAACCGGAGAGGTCGTTTTTTGTGTCCACGATATACGCGGCGGCGTTTTCGGTGTCAAGCGTGCTCAAAAGCCCGTTCGTGAGCTTCGCTTCGATTTTCCTTCCGTTAAAAACGGCGCTGTCGGTGAGGGAATTGAGGGCGGCGGTGAGAGCGTCGTCATCGTAATAGATAACGAGCTTTTCTTCTGGGATGCCGTTTTGACCGTCGTTCACGTTGTTTTCACAGCCGGAAAACGCAAAGAGCAGAGCAAAGGCGAGGAGAAACGCTGTCAAACGCAGATATTTCATCGTTTTATCAATCCTTTCATAGTTTTGAGTTTATTTTTTCCCGAAAGCGATGAAATATGCCAAAACGCTTGACACGTATTTTTTTAAATGTTAAAATGTTGAGTGCCAAAAAGAGAATACGCAGGTGTGGCGGAATTGGCAGACGCGCCAGATTCAGGTTCTGGTGATAGCGATATCCTGTGGGTTCAAGTCCCATCACCTGCACCAAAAAGGAGTGCCGTTTGAGGGCATTCCTTTTTTAGTGATGAGGACTTGAACCCACTTTTATTTTGGGGGCCCCGAAAATTCCTGAAGAATTTTTGGGGAGAAGGAGCAAAGCTTTGAGCGGCTGAGGAATGGCGATTTTTCGCCGTTCCGAATATAGCGAATGGCTTTGCGACGCAAATCCCATCACCTGCACCATGAAAAAAAGCAGCTTTATGGCTGCCTTTTTTATTTTCTCCCCATAATTATTGTTTTACTTTATGAGTAAAATATGTTAAAATGTTTCTATAAAAATATTAGCCAACTTCGATTTTTTTGCGTATAAAGATATGAAAAGTTTTAAGTTTTAAGTTTTCAGTTTTCAGTTTTCAGCAGTCGATAACAGAAATCCCTACTGAAAACTCAGAAAAGAGATGATGAAATATGCCTTGGAACAGTTATAAAGATTTAACCGTTTGGCAGAAAAGTATGATGCTGACAAGTGATATTTATAAATTGACAAGCAAATTGCCGAAAACGGAACTGTACGGACTTTCCGACCAACTCAGGCGCGCGGCAGTTTCTGTTCCGTCAAACATTGCAGAAGGACACGGAAGAAAAACCAGCAAAGATTTTTGTCATTTTTTATCAATAGCAAATGGGTCTTGTATGGAAATCGAAACACAGTTGCTTATTTGTGTTCAGCTGAAAATGTTGACTGAAAAAGATATTGATAATACAATATCATTGCTTAACGAGGTGAGTCGAATGCTTACGGCTCTTATTCTGAAAACTGAAAACTGAAAACTCAAAATTCAGCTTTCAGAAAAAGGAGATAATAGAAATGAGAAAACTTATCAGTTTGATTTTGGTTTTAATTACGCTTCTTGCCCTTTGTGTTCCTGCGATGGCGGAAGAGGAACCCTATGAAACCGTTCCGTACGTCTATTCCGCTACGGGCGGAAGCGACCATTTTTCGTTTTATTCGAACCGTCAGGATTCGTTCGAACACGCCTGGGTGGCCGGAGACGGGAATTGGTATTTTAAGCTTTTCGCCGATGAAAAGAGCGGGCTTCAGATAAAGGATATCGAGCTTCGGTACGTAAACGGCGACTTTGCCAATGCCGGAATAAGCTGCGGAACGAAAGTGGATCCGGAGAAATCCTACCGGCGCGGCGATTGGCTCCGCATCAACAATATCCATTCAATAGCGTTTACATTAGGCGTTAATGTCAGTTCGGGTTACACAGCCATCGTCTTTGATGAAATAAGGGTGTATTACGAAGACGCGGAAATCATTGAGGAAGACCATGAGATCATTTATTATGATTTCGGCAGCAAATCGTATTCCGAAAACTTTTGTCTTGAGAGCGGTGAAATTGCTCGTGTATGGTGGGGTATAAATAAAGACGCGAAAATCTATTCCACAAACAAAAATTATCAGATAAAGCGTCTTGAAATCTTTTTATACGACGATAAAAAATATGATATAGTGGTGTCGAGCGGAAAATGCAGAGAAAACGGCGCAGAGGTAAAAGCGGGAGACGTCGTTCATATTGACGATATCCATTCCCCTTCGGTTTCATTCAGTACTAACAATCGGGATGGCTATTATTGTCCAGGTACGGATGTCATCGTATATTACGAGCCTGTTGGTACCGGTTCCACTATATCCGAAGGCAGTACCTGGATCATTGCGGCGGTCGGTGTCTGCGCTGTTATCGCTTCGGCGGTGTTCGTAACGGTGAAGAAAAAGAAACAGAAAGCCGTGGAGGAATAATTATGAGAAAACTTATCAGTCTGATTTTAGTTTTAATTACACTTTTTGCCCTTTGCGTTCCTGCAATGGCGGAAGAGGAACCCTATGAAACCGTTCCGTACGTCTATTCCACTTCGGGCGGAAGCGAACATTTTTCGTTCTATTCGAACCGTCAGGATTCCCTTGAAAACGCCTGGGTGGCCGGAGACGAGAATTGGTATTTTAAGCTTTTCGCCGATGAAAAAAGCGGGCTTCAGATAAAGGATATCGAGCTTCGGTACGTAAACGGCGACTTTGCCAATGCCGCTATAAGCCGCGGAACAAAAGTGGATCCCGATAAAGACTACCAACGCGGCGACTGGCTCCGCATCAACAATATCCATTCAAAGGTGTTTACCTTAGGTACTGAATATAAACACGAAACTGTCACCTTTGATGAAATAAGGGTGTATTATGAATCCGCAAAAATCATTGAGGAAGACCATGAGATCATTTATTATGATTTCTCCGGAAAATCATTTTCCGAAAACTTTTGTCTGGATTACTATAAGAGCGACTATACGTTAGACTGGGAAATGAATAACCTCACGAAAATCTATTCCCGGTACAACAATTATCAGATAAAGCGTCTTGAAATCTTTTTGCATATAGGAAAATTGAATCGTGAGGATATCATAGTATCCAACGGAAATTGCAGAGAAAACGGCGCGGCTGTAAGTGCGGGAGGTATCATTCATATTGACGATATCCATTCCCCTTCGGTTTCATTTGGCGATGGTATTGGCGGAACTAACTACGGCACGGATGTCATCGTATATTACGAGCCTGTTGGTACCGGTTCCGTTATTTCCGGAGGAGTTGTTTGGATAGTTACGATAATCGGCGGTACGGCAATTATTGGCGCTGCGGCGCTCATTATCGTGAAGAAAAAGAAACAGAAAGCCGTGGAGGAATAATTATGAAAAAACTCATAAGTTTGATTTTGGTTTTAATTACGCTTCTTGCCCTTTGCGTTCCTGCGATGGCGGAAGAGGAACCCTATGAAACCATTCCGTACGTCTATTCCGCTACGGGCGGAAGCGACCATTTTTCGTTTTATTCAAAATATCAGGATACTATTGAAAACGCCTGGGTGGCCGGAGACGAGAATTGGTATTTTAAGCTTTTCGCCGATGAAAAGAGCGGGCTTCAGATAAAGGATATCGAGCTTCGGTACGTAAACGGCGACTTTGCCAATGCCGCTATAAGCGGCGGAACGAAAGTGGATCCGGGGAAATCCTACGAGCGCGGTGATTGGCTCCGTATCAACAATATCCATTCAAAAGTGTTTACCATCGGCGATTGTGGTTGGTATTACAAATCCATCGTCTTTGATGAAATAAGGGTGTATTACGAAGACGCGGAAATCATTGAGGGAGACCATGAGGTCATTTATTATGATTTAGGCAGCAAATCGTATTCCGAAAACTTTTGTCTTGAGAGCGATGAAATTGGCAGTATATGGTGGCGTTTAGATGAAGACACAACGATCTATTCCACAAACAAAAATTATCAGATAAAACGTCTTGAAATCTTTTTATACAACGATAAAGATTGTGATATCGAGGTATCAAGCGGAAAATGCAGAGAAAACGGCGCAG
>JAZLFU010000165.1:0-2399 GCA_045615915.1 Oscillospiraceae bacterium | reverse complement strand
GAAAACCCTTTCAAGGGTGAAGCTAAGTAATCAATGCACTCGGCTTGAACAAAGTGAAAGCCAGCGTCGTTAAGGCGCTGGCTTATATTATGCCCTTTCAGGGCGTTTCCATGCCACCCCTCTTAGGGGTGGTCATGACTTATCTATACCCTGTTTTTAAAAAGTACAAATCATTTTATCTATACAAATCGTCTGTATCCACAAGCGTTAATTTCATATTTGCCGTATTTCTGATTTCACGGCTGAAAGGCTTTATGGAAAACATCATATCGAATCTTTCCCAATATTCCGGGAAAAGCTTATCGTTCTCTCTGAATTTTTCAGTTATTTCCTTTATATCGCCGGAATATTCCTTCTTACATTCCGCAAAAAGTATCTGGCGGTTGCGCTGGTTCGCGGCAACGAGCCATATATCTGAATCTTCGCGGAGCGAATTCCAGTAGCCCGATATTGTTGAACCGAGGAAAGGAAGCATTCCCTGTTTATTCTTTCTGACCATATATTGCAGGCATATCTGGCTGAAAAGCTTTTCCTCTATGTATTTATCGATTTCTTCGGAAAGATTTTTGAGCACCGTTTCTCCCGATACTATTTTCTGTCTGTTCGGAAGAACGAATCTGAACCAAAAACCGAGTGCCTTTGAGTTTATTGAATAAATGCCCTTCCTGCTCATTCCATTTTCTTCACCGAAAGGTATATCTCTGTTTACAATCTGCATTTGCAAAAGGGTTATGAGATATTTATTGACCTTTGTTGAGCTTTCTCCCGTCATCGCAACTATTTCGTTTATTCTCCGGCAACCTTTGGAAATCGCAAACAAAATGGAATTGTAAAATTCCGGCTCCCGAAGTTCATCAAGGAAAATCCGCGGCGGTTCGGAGAAAAGCGGAGAACTTTCCTTTAAGAATATTTCTTTGATATTTTTTTCAAATCCCTTTTCCGGATTTACAAGCTTCAAATACTCCGGAATCCCACCGAGACAGCAATAGTATCTCAATTTATCTTCAGGCGAAACGCTGCCCGGAAGCAATTTTGACGCTTCAAAATAATCAAGCTCATCAAGCTTGCAGATGACCGGACGCCTTACCGAACCGGATGCGGATTCCGCAAGTATTTCATTTTCCGTAAAATACGTTTTTCCGCAGGCGGCCGCAACGAACACATCCGCATTTTTCCAATCATTATCAAATGCGGTGCGTAAATCGTTAAGTATTGTTTTATCATTGAAAATGAGGTCGGAAAAATCATCTATCGCAAGAAGGAATCTTGATTCTCTTGCGAAATCGGCTATCCTCGCAAAAGCTTCCTTCCAACGCGGAAAGCTTTCGTTTTCTCCCGAATATTCGCTTACCGCTTTTTCAAAAAGCCTTAAATTCATATATGAATTGAGTTTTTGAGCAGAAAAAATTATCGCCTTTTTCTCCTTCGCAAACTCCAATAGCACGGAAGTTTTTCCGCATTTATGATTGCCGTATATCACCGCGAATTTTTGGTTCTGTGATGCCCAGCTTTTTTCGAGAAAATCAAGTTTACTTTCTCTTCCGACAAGCATTATTTGAATGCCTCCCCAAAAATTTATATATTTTAGGGTATTATAATCCTATTATCACCATTATATAAAAACAGTCGAAATTTGTCAACGAATAAAACGGCTTTTTAACGTAAAAAAGCGCCCGAAGGAGAGTTTTTCGGGCGTTTTTCCATAAAAGAGTGTATTTTTTAATTATTTTCTTTTGATTGTAATTGCAGCTCCGGCAACCGCGGAAATAACCGCAAGGGCTATTGCCGTGCTTACCGCTTCGGGAGCTCCGGTGTTGGGATTGGTTTCGGTTCCTGTTCCGGTACCTGTACCCGTACCGGTGCCGCTGTTGTTGTTGCTTACTTTTGAAGCGCTCAAAATGTATTTTCCGAGAGGAGTTCCCGCTTCACGAAGAATTCTTATCTCTACCTCGTCATAGAGGTTTACCTTGGAATAATCAATGGTGATGACTCCGTCTTTACCATCGGTATTCATATGAAGCTTTACCTGTTCGGATTCATTGAGACTCAAACCGAACTGGGTAAGAAGTTCTCCGTAAGTGCAACCGGGATTCCAGATGATATCAAAGTCGCTTGCTATTGCCTGCTTCCCGTAGAAAGTGAGGTAATAATAGTCCAAAACGGCTTTCCCGTTTTCCGTCTTGAATTTCTTGCCGTTTTCGTTAAGGAAGTTTACGCTCGTCTGGTTGGTGGAAACTTCTCCTATTTCAACGATAACGTCCGGATTTTCGGATTTATTGGCAAGAGAAAGACCTTTTCCGGCAACCGCACGAAAGCTGGTCGTTGAAATTACGAAAGCTTTATTGGTGGAAACTTTATCCTCATAATATCCCCAATAACCGAAATCCTTTTTGTTTGTT
>JAZLFU010000164.1:0-2888 GCA_045615915.1 Oscillospiraceae bacterium | reverse complement strand
TTGAACAAAGTGAAAGCCAGCGTCGTTAAGGCGCTGGCTTATATTATGCCCTTTCAGGGCGTTTCCATGCCACCCCTCTTAGGGGTGGTCATGACTTATTTGATTTATTTTATTATTTTTCTTCCTTCGAGATAATAACGTTTTTCGAACGGATGGCCCATAGCAAAGCTTTTGCGAACAAAAACTGAATTGTTTTTTATCATTTCATATACGCTGTCGCGGTCAAATTCGGTATAGGTAAAAGCAATACAACCTTTATTTTCTCCAAGCTTTGCGCAGGTGGGAGCATCGTGTACGTATTCGAGCAATGCCTCTGGATGCTTTTCGAGCCATTCATCAAGTATGGGCTGAAGTTCCTGCAAAGACGGAAGATTTTTGAGATCCAGCCCCATTTCATCAAGCGCTTTTTTGGTATCGGTTACGCCGGAAAGAAGTCTGTTCATACATTCATACGGCATGGCCGGGTCATAAAGATTTATTATTTCCGCAAGGCAGTAGCGGGCGGGATGATCCTTTTGTTCCTCCGGGGAAAGAGTCTTTTTGAGTTCGTCCCAATAGCGTTTTGCCGTTGCGATGGAATGGTTTCCGTCTCCGATGGCAAATGAAAACGTGCTTCCGTTTTCTATGAAAAGCTCTTCGAGGATATCGGAAACTTTTTGCAGAATGTCGGTTTCTTTAACTTTTGCACCGATTATATATCCGCCGTTTTCCATTAAATCAAAATCGTATACTTTTTCAAGCCTGTCCCATTCGGAATCGAGCATTTTCATAAGCTTATCATCTTTATCGACTACAAGCATAAGAATGTGAGGAAGCTCAAGAACGGCGTTTTTGCGTATTTCAACACGCGGAATTATTCTTGAAAGATCTGTTTTTTCAGTAACCTTTATGAGATTATCTCCGCCGGGAGCATATTCGTATTCTTCAAGGTCAAATGCGGCGATAAGTCCGTGGCGCATACCGTCCGGAGTATAGCGGTGATTAAAGATCATAGCTTCACCGATATCTTCAAGAGTGCCATCGGAAATATATTTTTTCATATTGTTGCTTCGCTTGTTATAGTCGCGGTCGCCTGCGAGAAGCCATGCTTCGGGCAGAGTCATATGAAGTGTTGACGGAGCATCGCCAACGTAATTTTTCACTCTTTCCCAATAGTCCGGTTGAGCGACATATTGGTCGCAGGCAAGAACGGCGTATTTTGAATAATCAATGTCTTTGTTCGGGAGCAGGATGTTGGGAACAATAACTCCGAGCTTTTTAAGTTTTTCTTTATAGTCCATATTTTTCACCTCGTATTTCAGTAACGGACTTTTGTTGCTTTATATCTTCCCGTAATTTTGTCTTTGTTGATATAATCGGAAAAGACAGCGGAATTTTCACTTTCAAGAAGGGAAAATCCGCGCTTTATTCCGGGAATCCTTTTGTATTTTTCGTCCGCTTCAATAGCGAGACGGATTTTTTTGATGTTTTCATTTCGAACCTTCAATACTTCCGGTATTTTTCCGGAGGCATTCGTAGAAATACGGTCAATGAGCATCATATCTTTGAGCACGCTTTTATTTATTCCGCTGAAGTTTGAAAAATATTCGTAGACGAGAGCGGTATAATCGTCAAGAGATACGGAATAATCCGCTTTTTCACTTACCCATTTTCCGAAACCGTCAAAAAGTTCAAACGGAGTTTTTCCGGAAGCAGAGAGAAGGTATTCAAGAGTATCATGAAATCTTCCACTGTTATACAGTCTTTCGAGCGCATCTTCAACAAAATGCAGTTCTTTGAGCACGGACTTGTTTGTCCATTCGGTGGAAACGACTTCGTACGGAGGCTCTTTTGAAAATTCACATGGATATCTTTCGGGAAGCTCGCGCATATCCGCTCCGTGGAGCAGCTTTAAAAAACCGAGCTGGAGCATATCAGGGTAGAGCGCATATGCGATATTGAAGCTGTTTTTAAAGCTTTCCAAATCTTCAAACGGAAGTCCGGCAATAAGGTCAATATGTATATGCATATTTCTCGGAGCGATCAGCTTTGATATATTTTTACGAAGTCTTTCCGTATTTGTTTTTCTGTTTATATATTCAAGAGTTTGTTCATTGAAGCTCTGAAGCCCTATTTCAAGCTGTATTGAGCCTTTCGGAGCACTGTTTAATATTTCTATGGCTTCATCGTCAAGAATATCTCCGGCTATTTCAAAGTGGAAGCAGACGTTTTCAGGTATGCTCTTTCCGTGTTCCGATATAATAAATTTCCAAAGTTCCTTTGCTCTTGATTTATTTGCGTTAAAAGTACGGTCAACAAGCTTTACGGTTTGAGTTCCGCTTTTGGAAAGAAGAAGCATTTCTCGTTTTGCTCTTTCTGTATCGAAAAAGCGTACTCCGCCGCATCTCCCGGAAAGGCAGAATGCACAGGTATACGGACAGCCACGGCTTGTTTCAAGATAAGCTATTTTTCCGTTCAACGCGGAAAAATATTCATCCGAATAGGGAGAAGGCGGGTCAACATTTCCTATATACGGTTCGGATATGATATAATCGTCATCTTTTCGGAAACATACTCCCGGAATATCGTCGCTTCTATTTTTCGTTATGGCTTTACAAAGAGCCGCAAAAGGATATTCTCCTTCGCCGGAAATAACGTAGTCGCACCACGGAAGATTTTGTAATACTTCTTTTGCATTATAGGAAACTTCGGGGCCGCCGAGTATCATGACGGAATTCGGTAAAATCTCTTTAAGCTTTTTACCGAGAGCATAAATGCTTTTTATGTTCCAAATGTAACAGGAAAGACCTATTACATAAGGATTTTCTGCCGAGATTCTATCAATAACGGCTTCTATCGGCTCATTTATCGTTCCTTCGATTACTTTTGCATCGGCATCACCGTAATAT
>JAZLFU010000163.1:0-6134 GCA_045615915.1 Oscillospiraceae bacterium | reverse complement strand
ACTTCATTGACATAGACGTTTACGGTGCTGTAATCAACGAGGTTATCATAAGTACGAAGCTGGCTGTTGTAGCTTTCAAGCTGATATCTTACTTCAGAAAGCCGTTCCTCAAGAACTATTATACTGTCAAGGTTTTCCGCTTCCGCAAGAAGCTCAAGAAGACGGTCATATTCCGTTTGAAGAGAAGCAATATGCGCTTCGGTATCAACGTAGCTTAAAGTTACGTCCTGCTGATTTTCGTTGCGGTAAGTTACGTTGCCGAGTCCGTCAACGCTGTTTACAAATTCATCGAGTCTGTTTGACGGTATGCGGCAGATGAAGCTTGCATAGCGGTTTGAGCTGTAATGGTAGGGATTTCCCTCGACGTTTGAACTTTCGATATATCCGCCAAAAGAGTTTACCGTGTTTCTCAAAGTGCCGATAAAATCTTCGAATTCAAGGGTTTCGACTGTAAGCTCAAAGGTGCGAATCATCTTCCTTTCGGAAAGAACTTTATTATCGGAAATATCTGCGGAATTTGAATAATTCTCATTAAAAGCGGAGTAAGTTTTGCCTTCTTCGGGCATGGCGGCGGGAACTTCCGCTAAAGATTCTTCGGAATACTTTATTCCGTCATAACTTACGCCGTAATTGTTTTTTGTCGGTGTTCCTCCGCATCCGGAAAAACTCAATACAATAACAAGGGCTATGAAAATGCAGAGTAATTTTTTCATCATAAAGCCTCCTTTTATATAAATAGTGTTGAATTAGTGCGGAAACGTTGCAGAAAGTTTACAGTTCGGGATAAATTTTTTCTTCCGGTCCTGTATATTCGGTATTGGGCGGCAGGTCTTCCGGACGGCGGATAACGGTCAGATCCTCTTCGGGAAGAAGCTCCGGTTCGGAATAATTTTCGTTTTCCGTACTGTGTTTTTCGTAAAACTCATTTGCCAGTTCGGCATCTGCAAGCTTTTTGATCTCATATTTTGCGTAAAGATAATACGCGATAAATATGATTATTGCGGCAACGCTTATCATAGCTCCGATTTTAAGTCCGGGAGTTTTATAGGTAAATACGATCTCGTTGTTGCCCTTTTTGGCATATACCGCCATAAATCCGTTGTCAACTTTTTCTATGGCGGTTTCGTTTCCGTTTACGTATGCTTTCCAGCCGCTTTCATAAGGAACGGAGAAGAAAACGAGGTTGTCTTTTTCAAGGTCGATTTTTGAAGTGAAACCTTTGCTGTCGAATTTGAAATAATAGGAGGAGGAATCACTCCTGAGCTTTGCCTGTTTGGAAACATCTTCGTAATCCAAATATGAATCAATGTTTTCAAGGTGCTTTAAGGAAGGGCTGTAACGAAGGATTTGGTTGTCTTTCAGCATAATTGCGGAAATGAGGATTTTACTGCGGTCTTTTTCGCTTAAAGAGAAAAATTCATCTTCGGTTATATAATGGTCGTATGTAAAGCCCATTGGAATATAGTTATCGTTAGTGTAAATATAATATACGTTTTTGGTGCAAAGGTAGGTAAAACCTTCAATGGGACTGTAATTTTCGGGGGCATCGTATACGTCGTAAGAATCAGCATAGAGATATTTTACCGAAAGGAGAGCACGAAGCGCATATAAGTCGTAATCGGGTTTACTTGAAACATCGCGGGTAACTCCGACTTCGGGATAAAATTCCATAACAGAAGGCGGAACAATACTGTGGAAACAGCGTATGGAGGGTATTTTCCAATAAAGACAGAGGTTATCGAAGGTTTCGTAAAAGTCGCTTCTGTAAAATTCGCCGCTGTCCTCAAGGTCAAAATCCATATCTTTATCATATAGACCTATGGCTTCTTCAATTATTTCTCTGTGATCATTGGCAAAGCCGTATCCGAACAGGATAAATGAAAATCCGTAAACGGCGCAGACTATTGCGGTAATTATTACCGAAAGGCTCTTGAAAAATGATTTTTTGCGGAAGAGCAAAAGTACGAAGGTGATTACTGTGCAGGCTATTGCGAAAGAGGAGTTCATAATGAACCAGCTCTTATTATAGACAATACCGAAATTCCATCTTCCGTCAGTATAAACGGGAGTAAAGAAAAGAATAACAGTCAGAAAAACGATTATAATAGCAACGGGAATAAGTCCCTTATTGTAATTGAAAGAACTGTTTTCCGTATCGGAGCTTTCTTCAAGGGCTTTTATCGTTGCAAGCGCCAGTATAAGCTCAAACATATAAAACCAGCGGTCGTAATATGAATTGTTTAAAAGAACGAATACGTGGTTGAGCACCGGAACGATTGATATTACGGTGCAGGCGATAATGATTTTTGTGATCCAGTCCTTTTTTTGACGGATATAGGCAATAACGCCCGTCATTCCGAAAAGCGGAAGCCAGCCCGCCATTGAAGACCATTGGGAGCCTTGGTCGGGGAACATATTCTGCTTTGCAGGAACGTCCGGAGGGAAGAAAAAGCTTGTAAGTATTGCAGGAACACGCTGTTCGCTGTAATAAAGCCAAAGATTCCAACCATTAAGAATATCATCGGAACCCATTCTCGGATTTCCCATTATTGCCAAAACGGAGGGAATTACAACAACGGCGGAGATCAAAAGCCCTATTATGGATTCAATTGCAACGTAAATGAATGCTTTGAGTTTGTTTTCGATGCTTTTATCCGTAATTCTTATAAAGAAATAGAGTATTACAAAAAACACTTCTCCGATAAAGAACCAGTAGTTGACTATTGCGTTCAGCGCAACGGCAAGGGCAAACGGACCGTGTTTGTTTTCGGTTATGAGCATTTCAAGCCCAATAAGAATAAGAGGGAAGAAAGCGACTACGTCAAGAAAATGGTTGAAGAATACGTTGTAAACGCAATATCCGCTGAAAGAATATAAAAGACCGCCGATTACGGCAAAGCGTTTATCTTTGACAAAGCGGGCGCAGAAGAAATATGCGGTAATGGCAGAAATGGAAAATTTGAGCACGAAGAGCGGAGCCATAAGATACGGAACGGCTTCCGTGCTGAAAGGAAGAGTAAGCCAGAAAAACGGACTGAAAAGAAGATAAAAAGAATAAGAGCCGATAAAATTCGCGCCGAGATCGGTATACCAATCCCAACCAAGCTGGCCGGTTTTCACCATTTCGTGGGTGTGCATATAGAAGCATATCTGCTGGCAGTTATAATCTCCGTAATATGTAAATATTCCTCCGTTTTTGTAAACGATATATCCAACGGTGGCGGTAGCGCATATTATAGCAAGCAGTAAAGTATACCAATGCAGATTTTTGCCGAGGTAACTGCGGATTTTTGTCATTAGATTTATCCTCCGAGATGATTTATATATGATAGTATAATCGTTTTTTACCTATTTTTAAAGAGCTTTTGCACAAAAATAATCCGCGCCGGTTCAAATTGTGTAAAAAAACGCTATTATTTTTCAAAAAATTGTCGTATAATAGGTTTGTACACAAATTCGGTTGGTGGTAATCGGCGCGGATTTGTTTTATTCGGAATGCGCGTTCCGAATAATTAGTGTATTTAAAAAAGATTTTTGTTGCATCGGGAGGATAAAATGAAGGAAAGCAGATTTTACGCCTATCTTTCGAGAATGAAACATATTTTCCGCTGGTCGCTTATGAAGAACAGCCAGGAGGAGTCTTTATCGGTACATACGCTCGATACCGCGGTTATCGCCCACGCTCTCGGGCTTTTGAGGAAAAGACGCTTCAAAACGGAATGCGACGTTGAAAGACTTGTACTCCTTGCGATATATCATGATTGCAGCGAGATTTTGACCGGCGATATGCCGACTCCGATAAAATACTACAATCCCGAAATCAAAGAAGCGTATAAAAAAGTTGAAAGCGTTGCGAATAATAAGCTTATAGCGATGGTTCCGGAGGATTTGAAAGAGGATTACGCTCCTCTTCTTGACCATAGCGGAGAAGATAAAGAGCTTTTGAAGCTTCTTAAAGCGGCAGATAAAATTTCCGCCCTTGTAAAATGCGTTGAAGAAGAAAATTCCGGAAACAAGGAGTTTTCAAAGGCGAAGATAAGCATACTGAAATCAATAGAGGATATGAATCTCCCCGAAGCGGATGCGTTTATTAAAGAGTGCCTTCCGAGTTACGGACTTACGATAGACGAACTCAATTAACGAACCATTTCGGTTATTCCGTCAACGATGCTTCCCATTGCGCGAACTGTTTTTGCGGCGCTGCGTTTTACTTTTTGCATACTGCGGCTGCGGTCGTTCATCATATAGACGGTTGTTCCGACGATGGCTGCTGCCGCCATTCCGGAAACGATGGCTGAAATTGTTTTGTTCATAAAATTTTACCTTCTTTCTTGCTTTTTGCTTTTATTTTTCCGCGAATAACAGTTTAGATACACAGAATTTTTTGGTGAAAAAATTTGATATTATTTTTATGAAGGAGGAATTGAAAATGGAAAAAAGGCCTTCGAGAGTCGCGGCGATACATGATCTTTCCGGCTTCGGAAGATGCTCTTTATCCGTTATACTTCCGGTGCTTTCGGCTATGGGAGTACAGACCTGCTCCGTTCCTACGGCGGTTTTATCAACGCATACCGGCGGGCTCGGCGACGTAGTTTTCCGCGACCTTTCCGACTATATTCTTCCTTCCCTTGAGCATTATAAAAAGCTCGGAATAGAGTTTGAGGCCGTATATACCGGATTCTTGGGAAGCGAGGAGCAGGTGGGAAGCTGTCTGGAATTTTTCAGCGCCTATCCCGATGCGATAAAATTTGTCGATCCGGTAATGGGTGATAACGGAAAAGCGTATAAAACCTGCGGAGAAAGTCTTCAAAACCGGATGAAAGAGCTTGTTGCCGCGGCGGATATAATAACTCCGAATATGACGGAAGCGGCTATGTTGCTCGGAGAAAATTATAAAACGGAGCCGCTTACCCGTTCCGATGCAAAAAGTCTTTTGCTTAAACTCTGCAAGCTTGGGCCCAAATGCGTGGTAGTTACAGGTGCTGAGCTTGTCTCCGGTGAACTTGCCAATATCGGATATGACAGCGGAAACGGTTCGTTTTGGTACGTTCCCTGCGAATACGTGCCGGTAAATTATCCCGGCTGCGGAGATATATATGCGTCGGTGCTTCTCGGCTCGATGCTCGGCGGAGGAAGCCTACCCATTGCGATGAGCAGAGCAACGGATTTTACGGAGCTTTGTGTAAAAACCACTTTCGGCTACGGCTCCGATCCGCGATATGGAGTTATGCTCGAAAGCGTGCTCGGAAATTTGTTCAAAAACGAAATTTCGGACAGATATAAAGCACTTTAATGAATTGTGAATAATTTGCCGCCTTTTCAGGAAAAATATCCTTTGGAAAGGCGGCGTTTTTTGTGAATATTTGTTTGGATGTAGAAAAGAATGAATTACATTTTGATGCGCTTTTTTGCCGGGAACGAAATTTCGATATTTTAAAAAGAGATATTGTTTTCGGCGGGAAAAAAGCGCTTTTGTATATGATAGACGGCTTTGTAAAAGATGAATTGCTTGAAAAGATAATGGAATCTTTTTCGAAGCTGAAACCGGAAGACCTTGAAGATGAAGAAGCTTTCGGAAAAACGAGCATACCTTATTGCAGCGTTTCTTCCGAAAGCGATGATGAAAAAATAGTTGTTGCGGTTTTAAGCGGAAAAACGGCGCTTATAGTTGACGGTTTTAAAGACGCCTTTATAATGGAGCTTCGGACCTATCCCCAACGGGAAAACGCGGAGCCGGATAGAGATAAAGTTATGCGCGGTTCAAGGGACGGATTCACCGAAGCGCTTACACTTAACGCAGCCCTTATTAGAAGAAGGATTCGCGACAGCCATTTCAGCGTTGAATATCAGTCTGTGGGAAAGGTTTCCAAAACGGACGTTGCTCTTTGTTATTTGAGCAACAGAGTTGATACGGATATCCTCAATGACGTTCGCGAAAGAATAAAAAACTGCGATATCGAAGCTATGACAATGTGCCAGGAGGATATGGCGAATATCGTAAACGGAAGAATGAGGTGGAACCCTTTTCCAAAGTACAAATTTTCAGAAAGACCTGACGTTGCCGCGGCGCAGATCATGGAAGGCGACCTTATAATTCTTATTGATAATGCGCCTACAGCCATGATAATGCCTGC
>JAZLFU010000162.1:0-2332 GCA_045615915.1 Oscillospiraceae bacterium | reverse complement strand
GAAGCTACGACTGATACAGCTTTACGTCCCTTGTCAAAGGGGAATGAGTTTTCAGTTTTCAGTTTTCAGTTTTCAGTAGGGGAGAGCTTTGCTCGCCCGCAATTCCTAACAAATTAAATGGATGGGCCACTTGTGGCGAGGGGATTCATTTAAACAAAATCTCTATATCAATTTACCTTGTTAGAAATACACATACTGTGCTGCGCAAAACAAAAGTTTTAAAATTTTTATATCTATTTAACAAAAAAGGCTCCCTTTGTACAAGAGAGCCTTTAATTTTTTATTCTTCCGCGCAGGAGATCTCACCTATGGGACCTACTATCGGGAGCGGATCAATGCCGAGCCTTGTGTAGTAGTCGGAAACGGCGGCCTTGACTGCCTGTTCGGCGAGAACGGAGCAGTGTATCTTGACTGCCGGAAGTCCGTCGAGAGCTTCGACCACCGCCTGGTTGGTGAGCTTGAGCGCTTCGTCGAGAGGTTTGCCCTTTATCATTTCGGTTGCCATGGAGCTTGTGGCAATAGCCCCGCCGCAGCCGAAGGTCTTGAATTTTACGTCTTTAATGATGCCGTCCTCGATTTTGAGGTACATTTTCATAATATCTCCGCAGCGTGCGTTGCCGACTTCGCCTATGCCGTTGGCGTCTTCGATTTCACCTACGTTGCGCGGGTTGGAAAAATGGTCGAAAACTTTTTCTGAATAAAGCATATTTTGATCTCCTTTTGAGTGAATTATTTCATCATGGTAACGGCGGAATCGTCGCCCTTTTTTATTTTCTCCCAAAGCGGGCTCATGGAGCGAAGACGCTCGACTATTCCGGGAAGCACTTCGATAATGCGGTCAACTTCCTCCTCGGTGTTCTCGTCGCTGAGACTTATACGGAGAGAGCCGTGGGCAACTTCGTGTTTAAGTCCGATGGCAAGGAGAACGTGGCTCGGATCGAGGGAGCCGGAGGTGCAGGCGGAACCGGAGCTTGCGCAGATGCCGTACATATCAAGGCTCAAAAGGAGGCTTTCGCCCTCGATACCCTCAATGGAAATGTTCACGTTTCCGGCAAGGCGTTTTTCTCTGTCGCCGTTAAGGCGGGTGCGCTCGATTTTGAGAATGTTGTCGATGAGCTTGTCGCGGAGGACTCTCGTCTTCGCGGCGCGTTCCTCGATATCGGTGGCGGCGATCTCAAGCGCTTTCGCAAATCCGACTATTGCCGCAACGTTTTCGGTGCCGGCGCGTTTGCCCTTTTCCTGGCCGCCGCCTTCAATAAGGTTCGGGAGCACGATCCCCTTTTTGATATAGAGAAGGCCGATTCCCTTTTGAGCATGGATCTTGTGTCCGGAAAGGGAGAGCATATCAATATTTTGGTCAACAACGTTTATCGGAACGTGGCCAACTGCCTGAACCGCGTCTGTATGGAACCAAATCTTGCGTTCACGGCAGAGGGCGCCGATCTCTTTTATGGGCTGGATAGTGCCTATTTCGTTGTTCGCGTACATGATGCTCACAAGACCGGTGTCCGGGCGGATAGCCGCTTCAACGTCTTCAACATGAACTATTCCGTTCTCGTAAACCGGGAGATAAGTAACCTCGAAGCCCTGCTTTTCAAGAGCGGCGCAGGTGTGAAGAATGGCGTGGTGCTCAATGGCGGTGGTTATGATATGTTTTTTGCCGCGCTTCGCAAGGGTTTGCATCGCTCCTTTAAGCGCCCAGTTGTCGGATTCGGAGCCGCATGAGGTGAAGTATATTTCGGAAGGCTCTGCGCCGAGGACTTCCGCGGCCTTTTCGCGGGCGGCTTTGAGCGCCCAACCGGCTTCGCGGCCCTTTGAATATATGCTTGAAGCGTTGCCGAAACCTTCTGTAAGCCAGGGCATCATTGCGTCAAGGACTTCCTTTGAAATGGGAGTCGTTGCCGCGTTATCAACGTAAATAAGTTTGTTTTCCAAGAGAAAGATCCTCCTTTTCCGGTGCAACGGGATTTCTTTTACCGTCGGCATTTTGCCGCGTGTTCCTAACCGAATTTAATATTATACTTTTTTTGTAGGAATTGCAATATCTTTTATTAAATTTATAAAAATATTTATAATATCCCTTGTCAAAGGGTTGCATCAAAGCCTCCCTTTACACAAGGGAGCCAAAGCGCTCGCAAAAAACTTCGGTGGAAACTTTTACACAAGGGAGCCAGAAACGACATCAATTTACTTTGTTTGGAATTGCGGGAGAACAAAGCTCTCCCCTACTGAAAACTGAAAACTGAAAACTGAAAACTCATTCCCCTTTGACAAGGGACGTAAAGACGATATCAATTTACCTTGTTGGGAATACAATCCCTCACCGCTTCGC
>JAZLFU010000161.1:0-9096 GCA_045615915.1 Oscillospiraceae bacterium | reverse complement strand
AATTGCGATACATCCGCTTCCGGAACAGAGGTCAATTATCTTCGGAGGCTCCCTTTTCGCGAAAAACTTCATCACACATTCGCAGATAAGCTCCGTTTCCTGTCGCGGAATAAGGACTCCCTCTCCCACGAAGAATTTTCTGCCAAAGAATTCCCAGTTGCCAACGATATATTGGAGCGGGTATCCCCCCGCGCGTTTTTTCGCCGCGGAAATGAGCATAGTTTCCTGTTCATCGGTAAGCACGGTGCTGTTATTGAGCACCGCATTTCCTTTTTGAAATCCGAGCAGGTCTTCCATCATAACCGAAACTTCAAAAGCGGAATCCTCGTTGTTTACCGAATCAAGTATATTTTTCGCTTTTTTAAAAGCTTCGGAAACCGTTACCACTTTGCTTCCTCCGGATTTTCGGGCAAAACCGGCGTTACTGCGGCAATAGCGACCTCTATCATACTGTCATCGGGCTCCTGGGTAGTAAAGCGCTGGAGCCAAAGTCCGGGCGCCGAGATTATTTTTGTAAGAGCGTTATCGTGGCGTCCCGCAAATTTTATTATTTCATAAGAAATACCGACTATTACCGGAACGAGCAAAAGTTTAATGAATATTCTCAAAAACAGATTGCTCCAGGTAACGACCGAAGAAACAAGTATACTTATGATAACCACTATAAGGAGGAAGCTTGTTCCGCAACGGGGATGAAAGCGGATCTGTTTCCTTACGTTTTCAACATTGAGTTCAAGCCCTTTTTCATAACAGAAAATCGTTTTATGCTCCGCGCCGTGATACATAAATACCCGTCTTATATCTTCAAGCTTCGATACGCTTATAATATACGTAAGGAATATTGCTATCTTTATAATTCCCTCTATTGCGGAAAGCGCCATCTGATTTTCGATATATTTTGAGAAAATAGAGGTTATTCCCGAAGGTATGACTATAAATAAACCGAGCGCCAGCACCATTGCGATAACGGTTACAATAAAGCTGAAAACGTCTCCGGCGGATTTCCCAAGCTTTTCCGCAACCCACAATTCGAACTTGGAAGGCTCTTCCTCCTCGCCGGCCTTTTCAGCCGATTTCATAAGGCATTTATACCCGGTAATAAGAGTATCTATAAAATTAAAAATGCCTCTTACAAAAGGAATTTTTCTGACTCCGCCGAGTACTTTCGTATCCCATTCCTCTACCTCTATCTCTCCGCCCGGAGTTCTTACCGCCATCGCGGATTTCTTCGGGCCTTTCATCATTATTCCTTCAATAAGCGCCTGACCTCCTACGGAAGTCTTGATTGCACAGGACTGTTTTTCGTTGTTTTCCATGTCTGCTCCTTTATTTATCTATCGGAAGACGTATCGTAACCGTCGTACCTTCCCCTTCTATACTGTCGAGCAAAAGCTCTCCGCCGTGCATATGCACTATTTCATCGGCAACGGCAAGACCTATTCCGGAACCGCGTCTTGTGGCGTTGCCTTTAAAGAATTTCGTTTTTACTTTATCAAGCTGGTCAGCGGGAATTCCTATTCCGGTATCCTTTACGGAAATATCCACAAATCCGTCATCGAGGCGGAAAACCGATACCGTTACGGAGCCTCCGCTATCGCTGTATTTGAGAGCGTTATCGATTATATTTACGAATACCTGGCGAAGACGGTTTTTGTCTCCGTTTACGGGAATTATATCGTCGCTCTCCTCATAATTAAGGGTTTTATTTTCCCTTATGGCTCTCTGCTCAAAGGTGAGCACCGCTTCGGAAAGCTCCGCTATAATATCAAGCTTCATAGGCTGGAGCACCATTCGCCCGCTCTGTAATCTTGAAAAGTCGAGAAGCTCCTCAACCATTACGGAAAGCCTGTCCGTTTCGCCTATTATTACGCCCATACCCTTTTTCATTGTTCCGGCGTCTATCGTTCCAGAGGAGTCTTCAAGCATTTCCGCCCAGCCTTTTATTGCCGTAAGCGGCGTACGAAGTTCGTGGGATACGGAAGAAATAAAATCATTTTTCATTTTCTCCGTTTCTCCCAGTTCCTCCGCCATGTAATTTATCGTATCACAAAGGTCGCCTATCTCGTCATCGGTATTTCTTTCAAGCCGCGCATTGAAATCTCCTTCGGCAATCTGTCTCGCGGCGTCTCCTATCTGGCCGACGGGAATAACTATCGAGTTTATAAAATACGAACCGGAAACGACGACAAAAAATATTATCGCAATACAGATAACTCCGGTTACGGCTATAACTATGGCAACCTGGGTATCGACCTTTTTAAGCGAAGTAACAAGCCGGAAAGCATTATACGTTTCCGTTCCGTTCGGAGCCACCGTTGTAAGCGAAAGCACCTTTTCTCCGTTCATTTCTCCGGTAAAATCGGAGCTTCCGTCAACGGAAGTTTTTGCTTCCAGACAGTCCGGAGTAAGTATATCGCTATCCGGAATAAATCCGCTCGAAGTTATGGTTACCTCACCCTCATCGCTGAAAACCATAAGCTCCATCATATTTTTCTTTTCAAAGGACGAAACAAGGCTTCTGAAATAGGTTTCATATTCTCCGCCGCCCTCCGAAGTGTATTTCGAGAGAAGTCCGGAGAGAGTTTCCGCCTGGGAAGTAACCGCTCTTTCAACGCTTCCGTAATAGTAATTTTTCACCGCAACGGAAATCGCAACTTCAAGGGCTATCAATATAACGATGATTACACCGAGACTGTTGAATATCCAGCGCTTCGTGATCTTTTTTACCGCCAAGCAAAACTCCTCCTTTCCTCAAATTTTATTGCCGGATCATGCCATCCATTTATAGCCGAAGCCCCAAACGGTTTGGAGGTGTTCGGGGTTGGAAGGCTCGTCCTCTATTTTCATACGAAGGCGACGTATATTTACGTCAACAATTTTATCATCGCCGTTATAGCTGTCGCCCCATATTCTTTCGAGTATCGCCCTGCGTTCAAGCGCCATTCCCTCGTTGCCGATAAAAAGCTCCATAAGCTGAAATTCAACCTGCGTCAGGTCTATCGGCGTTCCGTTTTTCGTAAGTGTTCTGCTCAAAAGGTTGAGAACAAACGGGCCGGAGGTCTGGATATCGTTATGGGCGGTATCGTTGTTTATCGCAATTCTTCTGCATATCGCGTCAACTCTTGCGGTAAGCTCGCTCGGGGAAAACGGTTTCGTAATATAGTCGTCAGCGCCGAGGGTAAGACCGGTTACCTTATCCATTTCCTGGGTTTTTGCGGAAAGCATAATTATACCGACGCGGTTGTTTTTTCCGCGGATATGTTTGCAAACGGCAAAACCATCTATTCCCGGCATCATTATGTCAAGGAGCACGACGCTGAAATCGTTGGGAGCTTTTTCGAAAAATTTTATCGCGTCTTCTCCGCAGGAAGCTTCAACTACCTCATATCCCGCTCTGTTCAAGGTCATCACCTCAAACTCGCGAATGGCGTCTTCGTCTTCACAAATGAGTATCTTTGTCATATCGTTTCCTCCCCGTATTTTTAAGCAAATTCAAATCTGTTTTTTAGAGTTCCCGGTTCAAGATAGAACTTATCGCCCTTTTGCGCAATGGCATAAACGTAATACGCCATTGTTCCGTTCTCTCCGAGGAACACGTAGTTTTCATCGTATCTGTCGCGGTATTCGTTAACTCTCTCCGCTTTTATCCTCAATATATCCGCGCCGTTTTCCATATTTATAAAAACGTACTCGTCCGAACCGGAATTATACTGTATATCGACTGTATCCGCCCATTCCTTCGGAAGCTCGAAACGGTATTCTCCCATGGGATCAGCAAATCCGAACCAAACGGAATACGACTCCTCTTTCGTTTCCCCGCATTTGATATAATCAATGAAGAATATTTCGGTATTGTCGCTCGTCGCCGCTTCTTCTCGATATTCAACGGGCATCTCCATTATTCCGTCTTTATCGATATCGGTACAGCAAATCGCCGTATTCCTCGCGTAAATTCCACGCTTTCCGTATTCGCTTATAACGATTACCGAACCGACTTCATTATCCTCTTTCGCCTCTTTCGGAAGATAGTTTGCAAGAGTTTCTCTTTTAAATCTTTCTTCCTTTACGGTAAATACCTCCGTAACGTATATTCCCTCGTATATCTCCGAATCGACGAAATACGCCGGTCTGTCTTTCATAAGGAATCCGTTTTGCGAAGCCATTATTCCGGAATACGGAGTGCTTATGTTTACGCTGTCCGTTGCAAAAAGTCCTTCCTCACCGTGGAATATAAGCTCCGCGGAATATCTTCCGACATATCCTCCGGAAAAAGTTATTATATCGTCGAAACCGTCCGCGTTTATATCCACAATGCTCATTCCGTCGCAGGGAGCGGAATACAGAGTTTCGAGCCTTTGATTTTCAAAGCGGTAAACTCCTACCTCCTGATCCCATTTTACAGCAAGGCAATGCTCATCCTTCGCGGTTTCGATAAAGCGCACGTCCTCGACTTCTCCGGAAGCGCCTGCAGCTTCGTATATCGAAATCCATTTATCCTCGCTTTTTTCAAGGATATTTATTCTTATGTTTTCGTCGTTTACGGAATAGAAGGTTATCGCTTCCTCGCTTCCATCATCGTCAAGGTCATAAAAAATGAAAGCGGAGTTGGTGCCTCCTGTTGAAGGATAATGGAGTTTATAGTTCTCTCCTATTACCTCCGTAAGCGCGGAATTGAGCTTCACCTGTTCTTCATTAAGGCTCGGTGGCTGCATAAGGGATTCCGCATCCATCTCAAAAGAGCTGCAACCGGAAAAAGCCACGCATATGAACAGCGCCGCAAAAACAACAAGCAATCTTTCAAAAACCTTCATATTCCGGAAGCACCTTCTTTCCCGATAAAAAATCATAGTTATCTATTTATATAATATAATACAAAACCGCTTCCTTTGTCAATGAAGGTTTATGAACTTTATGTAAAAACAGCTTTTTTGTTAAAATTTAACGCTCCATAAAAATTCTTACGGCAAAGGCGCTCAATATTGCAGCGGTAATATCCGCACCCACGGAAGCAAAAACCGTATTCTTCGTTTTCCTTATTCCGATTGCGCCATAATACACCGCGAGAGTATAAAAAGTAGTTTCGCTTCCTCCCATCAAAACGGAAGCAACCCTCGCCGGAAAGGAATCCGGAGGAATACTTTCGCAAAGCTCTTTGAAATACGCAAGCGCTCCGGAGCCGGAAAAAGGTCTTAAAACGGCAAGCGGAAGTACCTCTCCCGGAAATCCGAGTTTTTCCGTTACCGGAAGCGCCGCCGCCGTTAAAGCTTCGAGAATTCCGCTTGCCTTTATCATTGATACCGCGGTCATCAAAAGGCAAAGCGCCGGAAGGACCTCCGCCGCGGAAACGAGTCCTTCCTTTGCACCGGAAAGAAAATCACCGAAAAAATCCGTTTTCTTTATTACGGAAAAGCCGGCTATCAAAATAAAGACAATAGGTATTATTAAATCCGTACTCAATATCCCGTTCAAGCTCTATCCCTCTCCGAATAAAAAATTTTTGCGAGAATTATTCCCACCGCAAGCGAACAAATGCTTACAAACCAAACGGGAACAATGATATCAAACGGATTCCCCGCCCCCGCTTCCATTCGGAGCGCCGCCACGGTAGTCGGCAGAATTTGGAGCGAAGCCGTATTCATAACAACAAAAACCACCATCTCCTCCGTTGCAAAATCAAATTCCGGAGAAATTTCTTTCAGCCTTTTCATCGCCGCTATACCGAGCGGGGTTGCCGCATTTCCTACTCCGAGCATATTTGCCGCAATATTCATCGATATAGGCTCCATAACTTCTTTTCTGTTTTTCAGCTTCGGAAATATCAAATTCAAAACCGGCGATAAAATTTTGCAAAGCGCTTTTGTAATTCCCGCCTTTTCCGCCGCTTTCATAAGTCCGCTCCAAAAACAAAGCGTACCCAAAAGCTCAAGCGAAAGCTCCACCGCCTTCGAAGCTCCGCCAAGCGCTGCGGAGGAAACGCCGCTCAAATTTCCGCTTATCGCTCCGTAAACCACCGATACCAAAACGGAAATAAGAAAAAATCTGCCCAAAAAAAACACCTTCTCTGTCGTAATTTGTCGTACTGAAAATTTTATATCCGAAAACTATTGACAAAAAGTCATAAAAGGGATATATTTATCAAGCAATTAGAATATTTGTAAAAAAATGGGAGGTAAGGAAATGAAAACCACCGGAATTGTCCGTAAAGTCGATGAACTCGGCCGTATCGTTCTTCCTATCGAGCTCCGAAGAACTCTCGGAATTGAAGAAAAAGACTCACTTGAAATTTATGTTGACGAAAACACTATAATGCTTAAAAAATACGAGCCTGCCTGTATCTTTTGCGGAAGCGCAGACAACGTAATGAATTTCAAAGGCAAAAACGTCTGCGAACATTGCAGAAACGAACTTCAAAGATAATTCGAAATATAAACAGTCCCGTGCTCAAAAATGAACACGGGACTGTTTTTTATTCTTCGCTTTTTTCAGGGAAATCCGCGAGGGAGCGTTCATATCGCTCCATTAAATATTTTGCGTAAAGCGCTTCCGAAACCGAATAATACGGTAAAGACCAAAGCATCGGAAAGAACAGGATCGACAAAAGCGCCCAGAAAGCAAACGAAAGTTTAAACCTTATTATCTGCGTATTAAGGCCCTTCGTTGCCCTTACTGAAAGCCTGAACGCTTCCGAAGGATTTTTCCCTTCCGAAATATAATATACCGCCGCAAACCACCTTTGAGCATATATTATCAAGAGCGAAAGGCAGAGCAGGGTTACGATAATTCCGATACAGTAGGCGCATATCTGAAGCACGGAAGTATTTTTAGTTTCCGGCACTATATACATTCTCGCCGCAAAGATGAGCACACCGCCGGGGAGAATCGCAAGCAGCACGAAAAACAGATATCTGAAAATGAGCATCGCGAAAAACAATATCGAGCGTATAACGAATTTAAATGATGAAAAAACGTCAAAAAGAGAAGCAACGTCTGTATTTCCGTCATTTACAAAGCTCAAATGCAGCTTTTTGAAGCCCACCGCAAGCGCCGGAAAAACGATTGCCGCAACAACCGCCGAAAAAGAAGTTATCACAAGTATCGGAACGGAAATATTGCCGATATCAAAAAGGCTGAATGACGCGGTTTCCTCATCCGAAAACACAAACATAAACAGGGATTCGGAAATGATTAGCAAAAGATAAACGGCAAAAACAATAATTGCCGCAGCGACGGAACGTCCCCAGCAATTTTTTAGTAAGGTGCGTGAATCACGCTTTATTATTCGATGAAGTTCCATTCGCTTTCACCGCTTTCCTCTTCTTTCGGTTCATCCGCTTCGTTTCCTGCCGGTTGAAGGGCTATTATTTCAAAACAATTATCGTGCATCCACATTGAAACGGAGGTGCTGACTGTATATCCGCAGCCACTGTCAACCGCCCAGTAGCGCATTTCCTCCCTGGGATATCCGCACATTGCAAAAAGTCCCATTATAACTGTGCCGTGGGTGATGACCGCCGTTTCGCGAAGATGATTTTCAGCCATATCGTGAAGGATATCGTCAAAAGCGCAGGCAATTCTGTTTCCGAAGGCTTCGGAAGTTTCTCCGCCCGGAGGAGGATTTTTACCTTCCACCCAACCCAGAAAACGGGGATCGTTTTTCATTTCCGCAATAGGCTTTCCGTCGAATTCACCGAGGTTGCATTCGCGAAGCTCCTCCATTATCTCAAAGTCCGTATCGGGAAAAAGTATATCCGCCGTTTGGGTGCAGCGAAGCATCGGGCTTGAATATATTTTCTGAGCAAACGGATACTGGTAGGTATCCATAAGCTCCCGAAGCTCCTGGGCGCCCTCCGGAGTAAGAGCAGGATCGCTTTTACCGCCAAGACAGATTTTATTGTTCAGATCTTCTGCCGTACCGTGGCGAAAAAAATGAATTTTAAAAGTTTCCATGTTTCCTCCAAAAAATACTTTACAAATTGTATGAAATGATGTATAATATACCCATTGTTAATAAAAGGGTGGATTGTAATGGGTACAGATTTTCCGAGAGTATTACTTCTTTTAAGAAAAGAAAAAGGTTTGAGCCAAAAGGAAGTGGCGGCAAACCTCGGTGTTTCCCAGGCGCTTTTATCGCACTATGAAAAAGGGATCCGTGAATGCGGACTTGATTTCGTTGTTCGCGCCGCAAATTTCTATGGTGTTTCCGCCGACTATCTGCTTGGAAGAAGCGCGGATCCCGACGGAATGACGATATCCGCAAATGAAATTCCCGAGCCTGATGCCGCCGGAAAAGAAAACAACTTATCTTCAATCGGCGTGCTGCCTGTCCTCAATAAGAAGCTGATATCGAACTCGCTCAATATCCTCTTTGATATGCTTGCAAAAAGCAAAAGCAAGGAGCTTACGAAAAACGTTTCCGCGTATTTAATGACGGCGGTATACCGTATGTTCAGAATTATATACGGTTTTTCTCCGAAAAACAATATCAACGCTTTCCGTATTCCCGATCCCGGTGCATTGGAAGCCGCCGAGGCATATATGAAATCCTGCGAAGTAAAGGCTTTGCGCTCCGGAAAAGGCATAAATGAGGATGGGCTTTCCCTTTCCGCAGACATTCTTTCAAAGAACTATCCTCTTTTTTCATCGAGTCTTTTCAGCCTTATCAAAAACTGCGAGGACAATATAGAGGAATGATATTTATATAATACCACTTCCGAGAGGTAATTTAAACCGAATATTGTAAAATTTTGATGGGCAGAACGATTTTTTCGCTCTGCCCGTTTTTTACGGATCGGAAATAAGAACAGACGGTGCTCCGCGCCTAATGAAGCGAAGCCGCCCTTTTAAATCGTGAGCGCCAGCGAACACCTTGATTTCTTCATTAGCAAAGCGACTTCATCCCTTCATTAGCCCGCATGGGCATCTTTATTAAAAAAAGCACCTATTGGGTGCTTTTTTTGGTTGGGCTGGCGGGATTCGGACCCACGGGATGACGGAGTCAAAGTCCGTTGCCTTACCGCTTGGCTACAGCCCAATATATACTGTTATAGGTAAAATGCCCACAGTATCAAAATCGAACTATGGGCATCAGACTTTTTA
>JAZLFU010000160.1:0-3662 GCA_045615915.1 Oscillospiraceae bacterium | reverse complement strand
CTTAAAACGGTTGCTTTTCCGATAGCTGCCGGGATTATTATTATGGCGCTGGCAGGTACGCCGCTGACTAAAACTGTTGACAGATACCCGGAGCTTTACGCTGATACCGCCGTTTGTGAAAAAGACAGATCCGAAAAGACGGTTTATCTTACGTTTGATGACGGGCCGTCCGAAATAACGGAAAAAATACTTGACATACTGGATAGGGAAGATATAAAAGCAACTTTTTTCGTTATAGGGCCGGAGGGTGAAAAAACTGACGAAAGACTTTTAAAAATATACGAAAAAGGGAATACAATAGGTATTCACAGTTGGAGCCACGATTATAACAAAATATATTCATCGGTAGATGAATTTCTCGATGATTTCAATACCGAACGCCAATGGATATATGACGTTACGGGAAAATATCCGGATATATTCAGATTTCCCGGCGGAAGCGGAAATTCAATTGCAGATAAAAAGCTGATGGGCAAAATAAAAGACGAAATGTCAAGGCGGGGCTTTGTCTGGTACGATTGGAACGCAGACGGGGAGGACAGCATCCACAGTTATATATCCGCCGGAGAAATAGCGGAAAATATTTTCAAATGTGAGGATAAAGATGAAATCGTTGTATTGCTGCACGACAGCAGTACAAGGCGGACAACTCCAAAGGCAGTGGAAATGATCATTTCAAAATATAAAGCGGATGGATATTCTTTCGGAGTTCTTACGGAGATGAAAAATCCGATAAGACAAAATGCGTAAAAAAACTCCCTGTCAAAAAAAACAGGGAGCAATTTTCTGCTTATTTTTTCCGGATCAGTCGGAAACGTAGGGCAGGAATGCGAGATGACGTGCGCGTTTGATAGCGGTAGTCAACTGACGCTGATGGCGTGCGCAAGTTCCGGTAACTCTTCTGGGAACGATTTTACCTCTTTCAGAGAGGAATCTTTTAAGACGGTTTACGTCTTTGTAATCGATCTCGGTAACTTTATCAGCACAGAAAGCGCAGACTCTTTTACGGCTGCGGCGATTGCGATTCATAGGTCTTTCGGGACGTTCAGATCTTTCCACGATAAATCCTCCTTTATAGATTTTCAGTTATTTTTTGAACTCGATTGTTAGAAAGGAAGGTCTTCGTCATCAACAACGGTGAAATCCTCTGCTTCTCCTGCGGAATAAACAACAGGAGCGGATTCAGCGATGGGCGGAGCAAATTCCGGTTTATCCATTCCGTTATCACGGAAGGACGGAGCGGAAGAATCTTTTGTTCTCGGAACAAATTCGATATTATCCGCAATTACTTCAACAGATTTGCGTTTCTGACCGGCTTTATCTTCCCAAGTTCTTGTTTGGATAGAGCCTTCGACAACGATAGGAGAACCCTTTTGGAAGTATTTACATACAAACTCGGCAGTGTTTCTCCATGCGACTATGTCGATCCAATCGGTCTGACGTTCGTTCCCTTTGGTATAAGGGCGATCAACGGCTATGGAGAAACTCGTTACGGAAACTCCTGTGCCGGTTTGACGAAGTTCAGGGTCAGCGGCAAGTCTTCCAAGAAGTACTACTTTGTTCATGTGATTACCTCCTTATTCTGCTTTTGCAACGATCAAAGAACGGATAACGCCGTCTGTGATGTTGTAAATACGATCGAGCTCAGCCGGGAAGGAAGGCGCACTGGTGAAGTTTACCAATACGTAATAACCTTCGGTCTCGTAATTGATGGGATATGCGAGCCTGCGTTTGCCCCATTCCTCAACGCCGTCAACAGTTGCGTTTTCAGCGATAAGGTTTTTGAACTTTTCAACGAGAGCAGGGATCGCATCCTCATTTTTGCAGCTGAAAACCATAACGGTTTCGTAGCTCTGAGAGATCTTTGCCATCTTTGATACACCTCCTTTTGGACTTTGGCCCCGTTTAACGGAGCAAGGATGGTCGCTTATAGATATAAAGCAACATTGTTTATTATAACAAGTATAACAATACTTGTCAATAACCGATATGAAATTTTATTATCAAATTGCCGTCGGCATAATAAAATATGGGGAAGAAATCATTATATATGCGAGTACCATCGAAACGGCGATAAGCAAAGCGGCAATAACAAAAGGTCCGACATAGCTCGTTCCACCCTTTTTACGTGCGAAAACGGCAAAATTCATATCGTTGAAAGCGTTTGCTTCCATGAGACCTTTTTTGATCCCTTTTACGACCAAAATGGCTTTTCTGTAATAGATGCGGTTGAAGAAAAGCATAAGCGCAACCCGTATTGCCCAAACCAGTATGCTTGCAACAAAGGCATACGTTGTAAGAATATCGGTATGAGGTACTTCCCATATTTTTTGTGAAAGGAAGCCGAGTTTGATATAAGTTTCCTGCAACATTTCGAAATCAAGAAGAAAAGCGGGTATACTCAATACCGCGGTTGAAGCGAATACCGCTATTCCGAGGGTATACATTTTCCTGTAAAAAAGATAAAAATAAGAGAAAATGAATGCGGAAAAGTTGGTGTCGAACTTGTTTCCTTTGGAAAATGAGATAAATCTCGGAAGAAAATAGCCTATATTGGTGCGAACATATTGGGCAACATCCATCGGGTTTTCGCCGTCCATATCGTTTCCCATTCCGTCTATTCTGGATACGGTAAATCCCGGATTGCGGTTTGCGGTTTGTTTTGCGGCAAGAGGCGCTCCGCAATATGAACAGAAATCATTTTCGGCAGGATTCATTCCTCCGCAGTTCGGACAGGCATATGAATCGAAAACCTTTTTGCTTTCATTTTTATTTTCGGCAGGGTTGTTCCATTCAAAACTTCCGTGAAGCTCGCTGTTTGCGCAGTTTCCGTGTTCTTTATAGCATTCTCTGTGGTGAGGAGTTCCGCAATCGGGACATACCACTATATCATCATTTTCGGTGAATTTTTTTCCGCAGTACGGACATTCCGAATTTAAATAATTTTTCATAAAAAATCCTTTCAATAGAAAAAATATTACCCAACAATATATTATAATTTGTTATTGTGATAAAAGCAAACATTTTTTCATCCTTTTTCTCTTTACTATTTGAAAAAAATCGTATATAATAATACAGTATTATAACAATTCTTACATAAAATCAAAAACGGGAGATAAAAATATGCTTGAATTAGAAGAACTTCGTTTAAGACTTCTTGCTTTAAAACCGCAAATAGACGATCTTGCGGATGCGCTCAGTCTTGAACAATGCAGGGCTGAAATAAAAAGGCTTGAGGCTCAACAGGCAGATCCTGATTTCTGGAATGACGTTGAAACTTCTTCAAAAGTTCAAAGAAAGTTAAGCCAGCTTAACGGAAAAATAGATTCTCATAAAGCGCTCGAAACTCGTTACGATGATGCCATGACTCTTGTTGAAGTTGCAATGGAGGAAAACGACGAATCGCTTTATGATGAAGCTCTTGCGGAAACGGATATGCTCAATACCGAAATAGATGATCTGAAGCTTACCACTCTTCTTACCGGTGAATACGATGACAGCAAGGCTATCCTTACTTTCCATGCCGGAGCGGGCGGAACGGAGGCGCAGGATTGGTGCCAGATGCTTTATAGAATGTATACATCCTGGGCAACCCGCCACAATTTCAAATATACCCTTGTTGACTGGCTTGACGGCGAAGATGCGGGCCTTAAATCCGCGAC
>JAZLFU010000159.1:0-1123 GCA_045615915.1 Oscillospiraceae bacterium | reverse complement strand
CCCTTCCTCTGCATTCGCATAGGCTGTTGCCACCGCTTCCTCCATATCTTCAACATAGATTATCTCCGGTTCGCCTTTATATTTTCCGCAGTTTTGAAGCGCTTCGGCTATTTTCGGCGCGGTAGGCCCGCTCAAAATGAGGAGCTTTACTTTCTCGATAAGATGAGGCGCAAGCGGTTCATATGGAATATGTTTATCATATCCTCCGCCTATAAGTATCACTTTTTTGTCAAAACAGGAAAGCCCCGCGATAGTTCTCGTAGGGCTTGTTGCGATACTGTCGTTATACCACTTCACTCCGTCAAGCTCGCGAACAAATTCAATTCTGTGTTCAACGCCACTGAAATTCTTTGCAATGTTTCTTATTACGTCAAGAGGTACTTCTCCCCATGTCGCGGTAATGGCGGCAAGATAGTTTTCAACATTATGAAGTCCTGGTATCTTTATTTCTTTTTTGTCTATTATTTCGGTTATCTTTCCGTGTTCGGAATAGCAGAGCATTCCGTCATTGCGGAGAAACGCTCCGTTTTCAACGGGTTTAATATGAGAAAACAGACGAAGCTCTCCGCGAACGAATTCCGTCATGCTCATGGTGATTACGTTATCCGCATTGAGCACGCAGACGGAAAAAGCATCCTGGTGGCGAAGAATATTCCGCTTTGCTTCTATATATTCTTCCATATCCTTATGAACGTCAAGATGATTCGGCGCAATGTTCGTTACAACGGCAACATCCGGCGAAGAACGCATTGAAATAAGCTGAAAACTGGAAAGCTCAACAACCGCGCAATCGTCTTCTTTTATATCCTCAATTATGGGAAGAAGCGCTCTTCCGATATTTCCGCCTTTATGAACGGTTTTTCCCGCGGCGGAAAGAAACTCGGATATGATCGTGGTAGTTGTGGTTTTTCCGTCGGAACCGGTTACGGCATATTTCTTGCAGGGGCAGAGGTCAAAAAACACCTCCATCTCGCTCGTTACGGCCTTTCCGTTTTTGCGAAGCTCACAGAGCGCCGTGTTCCACCAGTTCATACCGGGAGTTCTAAAAACTATATCCGCATCTATATCGTCGAGATATCCCTCTCCGAGCTTCAATACGGCGCCCGCCTTTTCAAGGATATCC
>JAZLFU010000158.1:0-3260 GCA_045615915.1 Oscillospiraceae bacterium | reverse complement strand
CTTCTTTAAGAGCTTTAACAAGTGTCATTTTCGTGTAATAAGATATTTCTTCGTGTTTCATACGTACCTCCAAAAATATACCGTACTATACATTTCAAACATACTTTTCCAAGAAAATTATACCATAATTTTATACATTTGTCCAGTAAATATACATTTGTGTAAATTTGTCCGTTTTATTATTCTATTTATTACTTACAATATAACATAATGATAAAATCTCACATAAAACGATATACAACACATCTTTAATCACTACGAAAAATACGGTATGTTTACTTCACAAAAAGGAGATTTGATATGAGAAAATTCTATACGGCAATCACAAATCATAGAAAAATCGTAATCTCATTTTTCGTAATATCGGCAATTATCTGCGTTTTTCTGTTCACCCAAGTCAGAGTTAACTACGATATAAACGATTATCTTCCCGAAGACTCCATATCAACCGTTGCAATAGATTTAATGAGCGAAGAATTTGAGGGCGGTATTCCGAACGCGAGGGTTATGATAAAAGACGTTACCGTACCAAAAGCTCTCGAATACAAAAACGCTCTCCTTGCCATCGATGGAGTTGATGACGTTACCTGGCTTGATGACAGTATAGATATGACAGTTCCCCTTTCAACTTTTGATCAAAACACAACAGAAACGTACTATAAAGACAATACCGCTCTTTATAACGTTACGCTTGATGACAAAAAACGCGTTGAAGCCGTGGAAGAAATAAGAGCGCTTATCGGAGAGGACAATGCACTTGTGGGAAACGCCGTTTGCGCCGCCGACGCTACAACAAAAACTCTTGCAGAAGTTCCTATTATCATCGCCGGAGCCATCGCATTCGTTATTTTCGTTCTGGTACTCACAACAAATACCTGGCTTGATCCCGTTATAGTAATGGTGAGCCTCGGAATAGCAATAGCGATAAATGCCGGAACAAATATTATTTTCGGAACCATATCTTTTGTTACAAACGCTTCCGGAAACATTTTACAGCTTGCCGTATCACTTGACTATTCGGTTTTTCTGCTGCACAGATACAGAGAATGTAAAGCTCTTACCGATGATCCGAAAGAGGCAATGGTCGATGCTCTTTGCAAATCGACTTCATCGATACTTTCATCCGGACTTACAACGGTAATAGGTTTCCTTGCCCTTTGTATAATGAGATTTCTGCTTGGCCCTGATATGGGATATGCTCTTGCAAAAGGCGTTGCGTTCAGCCTCATCACCGTATTCATATTCACCCCGTGTTTCATTTTGAGCATACAAAAGCTCATTGATAAAAGTGAACACCGCTCGTTCATGCCTGATTTTCACGGTTTCGGAAAATTTGTCAGCAAGATAATGGTACCTTTGGCAATAGTATTTATTATTTGCATTACTCCATCATATCTCGCATCAAACGCCAATTCGTATATCTACGGTTCGGGACATCTTTTCGGAGATGACAGCAGAATAACTATTGACACAAAGGCCGTTGAAGCTGTTTTTGGCCAAAGAGATACCTATGTTCTTATGGTACCGAATACGAGCACTGCTACAGAAAAAAAACTTTCAGACAGACTTCACGAACTCAAAGAAGTTACCGATATTATTTCTTTCGTCGATAACGCCGGCGCAGAAATACCAAAAGAATATCTTGATGAAGGAACTCTGAAACTTCTTGATTCGGGAAAATACAGCAGAATGGTCATTTCCGTAAAAGCTGACTATGAAGGTGAAAAAGCTTTCAACCTTATAGAAGAAATACGAAACATTTCCGAAAATTATTATTCCGGAGAATGGTATCTTGCCGGACAGGGCGTAAGCACCTATGACCTTAAACTTACGGTAGTTGACGATATGGTAAAAGTAAATATCGTCGCCATACTTGCGGTTTTCTTTGTTATGGTAGTATTACAGCGCGATTTGATACTCCCTATACTGCTCGTTTTGAGTATCGAAACCGCAACATGGATAAACCTTTCGATACCGTATTTCACCGATCAATCTGTTTATTATATCGCTTATTTGATCATAAGCTCGATACAGCTTGGAGCCACTGTTGACTACGCAATACTTATGAGTGACCGATACAAAGAATGCCGTGAAAAATACAGTAAAAAAGAGGCAATCGTTGAAACCATTGCTTCCGTCGCCGTATCTATACTGACCTCTGCGAGCGTTCTGATAATCGTAGGTTTCCTTATGGGCTTCATTTCAAGTAACCAGCTTCTTGCCCAGCTTGGAAAATTCATAGGTTTCGGCGGAACCTGCTCACTCTTTATAGTTGTTTTCATTGTTCCGGGATTGCTTTACATATTTGATAAACTCTTTATTAAAAAATCTCTTAAAGAACGCATTAAGGACAGAAAAGAAAAACTAAAAAGCAAAAAAGATGCAAAGGAGGAATCTGTAAATGAATAAAAGAATAATCGCTTTTACTCTCGCTTTCATAATGATTTTTTCACTATCGGTTTCTGTTTTTGCAAGAGAAGAAGAAAATTTCCCGGGAGATAAAAATCCTATTCAAATTGAACAGCCTAAAAAGCAGGAAGTAATATATGTTAATTTAGAGTACGACGGCGCCGTAAAAGATATTACGGCAGTAAACATTTTTGATTTAGACAAATCCGCTGTAATAATGGATTACGGAATCTATTCTTCTGTCCGCAATATGACCTCCGACAACGAAATTATTTATAAAAACGGAATTACAAAAATAAAAGCGCCAAAGGGCAAACTGTATTACGAAGGAAACTGCCTTACGAAGGATATTCCCTGGGATATAAACATAAGATATTATCTCGGTGAAAAAGAAATGACCGCCGATGAAATACTCGGAAAAAGCGGAAAAGTAAAAGTCGTTATCGAAAGCAAACAGAACGAAAGCGTAACCGATAATTTCTTTAAAAAATTCGTTCTTCAGGTTTCTCTTTCCCTCAATACTCAAAACTGTAAAAATATTGAATCCAAAAAAGCAACTATGGCAAACGTAGGTAAAGATAAACAGCTTACGTATATTATTCTTCCTGACAGTGATTCAACCATTGAATTTACAACCGATACCACGTTTTTTGAAATGTCATCAATTTCTATAAACGGCTTGCTTATGTCCCTTGATGTTGACGTAGATTCCTTTGATTCCGAAAAAATTGATGAAAAAGTTGACGACCTCGTTGACGCTGTAGTTGACCTTGATGAAGCGGCAGACGATTTTCTTGATGGAGGAATTGACCTTGTTGACGGCACCGAAGATTTAAAAGACGGTGCAAAGG
>JAZLFU010000157.1:0-2499 GCA_045615915.1 Oscillospiraceae bacterium | reverse complement strand
CCTGTTATTTCTGCCGTTGGACATGAGGTCGACTATTCTATATCTGATTTTGTTGCGGATTTAAGGGCTGCAACGCCATCTGCCGCCGCAGAACTTGTTGCACCGGATATAAATGAGATTACCCAAATACTTGATTCAAATTTATGTCAATTAAAGAAGCAAATAGTTGATAGATATCAGTATTACGATGATAAAACCAAAGATTATTATTTCAGTATAAAAAATTCGGTTTTTGCTAAAATACAGAATTATGAAAAAAATTGTACCGAATTCAGAAAAGAAAGTTTACGGAATATAAAAAATCTTCTATCAAAAAAGCAGGAAAAGCTTTCCTATGAAATAATAAAACTTGATAGAAACAACCCGGCGGCAATGCTCCAAAAAGCAAATTGCATTTTGGAAAAAGACAATAAAAAAATAAAAAGTATAGATGACATTTCTGTTGGTGATAGCATATCAATTATTTTAAATGACGGTAAAGCAAAGGCTGAAATTACAGAAAAAGAAATCGGGTGCAGTATAAAATGAAAAAGAATATCAAATTTGAAGAGGCATATAGCAGACTTGCTGAAATAAACGGAATATTGGAATCTGATGAAGTTTCGCTTGAAGACTCTTTAAAATATTTTGAAGAGGGAATAGAGCTTACAAAATTCTGTCAACAGAAAATAAGCGAGGCAAAACAGATTGTAGAACAAGTCGAGATATTTGAAGGGGAACAAAAATGATTTCTTTTCTTGAAAACGATAAAGAGATAATAAGTAAATCTATTGAAAAAATGCTTATTTCGGAAAGCAGTGCTCAAGATAAAATCGTCGAGTTTATGAATTATTCATTGTCCGGCGGAAAAATGCTTCGCGGAATTTTTGTTTTGGAATTTTCAAAAATGTTTGGTTTTGAAACGGAAGAAGCGGTTCCTTTTGCGGTTGCTCTTGAATGTATACAAGCATATTCGCTTATTCACGATGATCTTCCATGTATGGATAATGATGATACAAGACGAGGAAAGCCTTCTTCACATATTAAATTTGGAGAAGCCAATGCGATCCTGGCAGGAGATGCCCTTCTTACATATGCTTTTTCAGCGATATCTGAAAGTAAATTCGCTCTAAAGTATTCGGATAGAGCAATAAAAGCTGTTGAATTGCTCGCTAAATTTGCGGGTTACCGAGGCATGGTATGCGGTCAGGTGCTTGATATTGAGCTTTCAGAAAATGAAAACTCAAATTACGATATTTCGTTAATACATTCATTAAAAACTATTGCACTTATGAAAGCTGCCGCGGAGATAGGCTGTGTTATATCCGGAGCCGATGAAAAATGTATTTCAATAGCTGACAAATATATTGAAGATTTCGGTGCCGCTTTTCAAATTCTCGACGATTTATCTGATTACAAATCCGGAAAAAAAGAGAACAGTTCATACGTTAATATTTACGGTGAAAGCAAAGCAATAGCTGATATATATTCGCATATTGCAAATGCAGGTTCGGCACTTTATGAATTTAACACGCTCGGTTACGATACAGGTTCTTTTGCTATGCTATTGGATTTTTTGCTTACAAAGGTAGAATGATATAAATATGAAAGATTTGCTTCTTAAAAATACGGAACTTCCGTACGGAATAAAAAAACTCAATTTTGAGCAGCTCAATGAACTATGCTATGAAGTTCGTGAGGAGATAATTGATAAAGTTTCGGTTACCGGCGGACATTTGGCTTCAAATCTCGGAGCTGTTGAACTTACGGTTGCTCTCCATTACGTTTTTGATTCACCGAATGAGCCGATAGTTTGGGACGTTGGGCATCAATGCTATGCTCATAAAATATTGACGGGAAGAGATATTACCGGAATACGTACAGAAAACGGATTTTCCGGTTTTCCAAAATCATATGAAAGCAAACATGATGCTTTCGTTGCGGGACACGCAAGCACTTCTATTTCTGCTGCGCTCGGAATTGCGGAGGCAAAAAAACTCAATAATGATGACGGATCGGTTATAGCAGTTGTTGGAGACGGAGCCGCTTCCGGTGGAATGATATACGAAGCGATAAACAACGCGGGAAGAAGTAATACAAATCTTATAATAGTGCTTAACGATAACGAAATGAGTATATCGAAGAACGTTGGCGCTATGGCAAAATACCTTGCAAAAATACGTACAAAAGAAGGGTATTTCCGTTTTAAAGACGGCTTACAAAATATTATGCTTTCGATTCCATTTGTCGGAAAAGGCATTTTCTCGGCGGCAAAATATTTAAAATCCATCCTCAAGGATTTTTATTACGGAAGCAACACTTTTGAGCATTTTGGTTTTGTTTATTTAGGACCGGTTGACGGACATGATATACAAATGCTTATCAGAACATTAAAACGTGCAAAAGAACTCCATAAACCGGTGCTCGTTCATATAAATACAATAAAAGGAAAAGGATATGAACCGGCAGAAAAGCAGCCGTCAAAATTCCATGGAGTTTCACCTTTTGATAAAAACAGCG
>JAZLFU010000156.1:0-1229 GCA_045615915.1 Oscillospiraceae bacterium | reverse complement strand
CCCAGGCATGACCTATGCCGCCGGGGTTTGCCGTCGCGCGGACGTAAACCCTCGTTCCGGGGCCGTTGGGACGGTTTCGGCTATGGGCGAGGTAATCGTACATTCCGTAGGTGAACTGGGTAAGCTCGTCAAAGCCGATGAAATCGTAGGGCTTTCCCTGGTAGTTGTATTTGTCCGCTTCGTGCTGAACGGAGCCGAATATGATCACCGCGCCGGAGGGAAACTTCCAGATGTGCTTTGAATCGTTGAACCTGGCGCCCGGAAATGCCGCCGGATAAAGACGCTCGCTTTTCGAGATGAGGTCTTCAAGCTGGGGGAAGGTGCGGCGGAGGATAAGCCCGCGGTAATTGGGATTTTCCACCTGGCGGAGAGCCTCCGCTATGAGAGCGTCGCTTTTTCCGCCGCCCGCCGCTCCCCCGTAGAGCGCCTCGTCCTCAAAGCGCGACATGAAAAGCGCCTGCTTCGGCTGGGGTGTCCAGAGAACTTCCGGAGAGGTCATACCGCCGCCTCCTGTTCGGGCACTTCCGCCACCGCCGGCAGCAATACGATGCCGCCTGCGGAGACTTCCGCGCCCTCGTCCGATCCAAGCTCCCGGCGCTTCATCTGTTCGGACTCCTTGAGCACGGCGGCGAAATCCTTGAGCTCCTTTACCCCCGGAATAAAGCTTCTTTTAAGATCGGGATCTTCGAGTATGCTTCCGAGAAAGCGGGCAAGCTCGTCGTTTATTTTGTATTGAGGAACAGAAACGCTTTTTCGTCTGTTGAGGCTTGTGTCAATATCAGTTTTTCCCTCCGTTTCCAAAAGCGTGAGCACGGGCGCTTCGGGCTTTTCTCTGTCGGGGCTTGTTTCATCGGTTCGGTTTTCCCCCGTAGAAAGTCCGAGGCGCATTGCCCTCCAGTTTTCCTCCTTCCAAAGCTTCGCTATCTGTCTTTTCGGAACGCCGTGCTTTCTGGCGAGGGCTTCGTAACCGCCCATGCCGGCGAGGTATTCCGATTTTATCGCGTTTATTTCAGTTGATATTTCGTTCAAGGTTTACTTTCACCTCCGTGTCGTTATAAATAAATTCGGGCTTCTTTTTAAGGAAGCATTCGGTATAGAGCTTCACGAAATCGAGAGGCGGTATGGCTCTTTCTTTCGGCTCGATAAGACTGTATCGGTCGCAGATATCATCGTGAAGCTCCGTTTCCGCAAAAATAAAACGGACGATATCTTTTCTTTCTTCTTCTGTC
>JAZLFU010000155.1:0-11196 GCA_045615915.1 Oscillospiraceae bacterium | reverse complement strand
CGTACAAATTGCCACTTCCACTCCGGCCTTTTTGAGCACCACCGCATTATAATCGCGCTGATTAGCAAGCTCCGGCTTCGTTCTTGCTCCGATTATCGGGCCTACTATTGCCGGTATATGCTCATCGGCAAGTTTTTCCGGAGAAAGATGCCCTTCCGTACAATGTACGAGCACCGCTTTCAGCCCGAATTCCTTGGCTATACGTATGGCGGTAAAAATATCGTCATTTCTGTGAGCATGAAAATGAGCCTGCATTTTTCCTTCAAGCACTCCCGTAAGGGCACTACTCTTCATATCGAATTCCGGCTCGTCGTCCTCGTTTTCCGCCGCCTCGGTATCCCTCAAATATCTTTCCGCTTTTAACAGCTGTTCTCTTATAATAGCCGCCGTCGCCATCCTTGTAGTCGGCGTTTGATCCTTGCTGTGATAGGTATTTTTCGGGTTTTCTCCAAGCGCAAACTTCATTGCAACAGGCTCCGCAATAAGCATATCGTCTATTCTGTCGCCGTAAGTTTTCATTGCGACCATCTGCCCCGCAACGGGATTTGCGCTTCCCGGCCCGGTAACTACCGAGGTTATTCCGGCAAAAAGCGCTTCCTTAAAACTGTTATCATTCGGATTTATCGCATCTACCGAGCGAAGATGCGGAGTTGAAGGATCCGTATCCTCGTTTCCGTCATCACCCTCAAACCCGGCTCCATCCGACCACATTCCAAGATGGCAATGCGCATCAATAAAACCCGGATATACCGTATATCCCGAAAGGTTCAGCTTTCTTTCGTCCTTCGGACAGAATTCCATTGAACCGACATCTATTATTTTTTTGCCTTTTATTAAAACATATCCGTTTTTTATAAAGCCGGAACAAGCGGTAAAAATACCCGCATTATACAAAAGCATATACTACCTCTCGATAAAGAAAAAGGCGGAACTTTTTATAATCCGCCGTTTTTTAATTTTATTGCTGTTTGGAGCGGCGATTCTGACTTCCTCGCCTTGTATCTATAACTTTTTTCAAATCATACATTTTCTCATCGCTTGACTGTTTAAATTTGCTCATCATATCTTCAAACGAAAGATTTTCATTTTTCTTCGGCTTAAATTCAAAGCTATCGGCGATTCTTACAGTCTGATTATTCTGGCGGCGGCGATTTTGTTTTTCCCCGTGCTCATTATCTGGTTCCTCCGCCTGTTTAATTGAAAGGCTTATTTTTCCTTCCGGAGTTACCGCAATAACTTTTGCTTTTACTGCCTGTCCTATCGTAAAAAATTCCTTCAAGTCTTTAATAAAAGTCCTTGAAGCTTCGGAAATATGTACCATTCCGGTTTCGTTATCACCGAAATTTACAAAAACTCCGAAATTAGTTATACCAGAAACTTTTCCCTCAACAATCGCACCTATTTCAGCAGCCATTAAAGAAAATATTCCCCTCTCAAAAAATTTTAATCAATCCGTACCTGAAATATCTACGTAGAAATGCTCTTCGGCATCCGCATATCCGAATTTTCTCGCCTGTTCCTCAATAAATTCATCAGTGCCATAGCTATCCAACGTTTTTTGGAGTTCTTCATTTTTGATAAGCATTTCGGAATACTCTTCGCGAAGGCTATTGAGTTCGTTTTTCTTCTCATTTATTTTCGTTTGAGTTGATATCAGAGAATAAATCAGATACATTCCTAATACAATAGCTGCAATCCGAAGCAAAACGTTCTTCTTCCCGAATGTTTTCAAAACTTCCGCTCTCCTTTCCGGCTTTTCCCCCGCAAAAAGAAAAGACCTTTTTTCCGTTTAGATATAGTTTATTATACACCACGTCTGTTTTCTTTTTCAATAGTTTTTTACTGTTCATAACGTTTTTAATAAAAATATTTTTACATTTCATAAGAATTTTCTTTGTTTTAATAGAAATTTTTGTATAAATCCATTTTATCGGCGGCAAAAAGAAACCAAAAATTTTATCTGTAACTTTTTTCAGCTTTTTCAGCACAAATCTTATCACTCTTCCGACAGTAAAATACCACGTTAAAAACCCGAGCGCCTCACCGAAATATATGTAAAAACGCGGTATACCGTAATTTTCATTGAGTAAAAAAGAAAAAGTCAAAAACCCTGTCCAAATACAAAAAAATATATCAGCAACAGCCGCCGGTTTTCTTTTAAGTCCAAGGAAAAGCTTTATTGCCCAAAACAGATCAAAGCAGCCTCCCACCAAAATTCCGAGCATGGCGGCTCCGAAAAATATCGTCAGCTGGTCTCCGATAATATCGTCTGTATATATCATTTGAGCACCCTTGAAAGCAAACCCGCTCTCCGCGAAAGTTCCGTTGTATAGTTTACGGAATCCACTTCTCCCTCTACGCAGAGGTCTCCACTTTCCGAAGAAAATGATTCAACCTTTAAATGTTTCCCTTTTATTATCATTTTTCTGTCTTCGAGCATTGCGGAAACCGTTCCGTCATCGAAGCTCTCAACGTCTTTTACTCCGTCCGCATGAAGTTTTTTTCTGTCTTTAAGTGAAAGATTATGTGAAAATTCCTGTTTTACCTGCTGCTGCATACGTAGTCCTCCAAAATTTTACTGACATAATTTTATGCTTTCTAATAAAATAAAATACCGCGAAAAGCATAAAGCCTCGCGGTATTTCATAAAAGAGAAAATAATCAGTTGCAGTCTTTATTGTTGTTTGCAGCCTGGTTTTTCTTATTGGATACGCCGTTTTTGTTTTCGGTTTTATCGTTTTTTTGGTTTGTTGCCTTGTTCATTGAATTGTTTTCGTTATTTCTGCAATAATTATCAGACATAATTTTTTCTCCGTTCAAAATATAATTAAAAGCTAATCGCTTTCAAATATATTCTGTTCCGAAATTATCCGTTTATTCATAAAGGTTAATATTTTTTGTATTGATAATACCTTTTAAAAATGGTAAAATATAATAAAAAATTTTTGAAAGGCGGCGCTTTATAGTTTGCTTGAAACTGCCGAAAACATTACAAATGCATCTTCATTAAACGGTCTTTCCCTTGCTTTTTTGGGCGACAGCGTTTATGAAGTAATGGTTCGCGAATATCTTCTTAAAAACGGCTCCACACAGGTCGCAAAGCTTCAGAAATCCGCTGTGAACATAGTCCGTGCCTCTGCCCAGGCTCATTTCTTTGATATCATAGAGCCTATTTTAAATGAAGACGAACATTCAATACTTCTTCGTGGAAGGAACACCAACTCAACCCATATCCCAAAATCTGCAAAAGCGATAGAATACCGCAAAGCCACCGGAATAGAAGCCCTTTTCGGCTGGCTGTATCTTAACGGAAGAAATGAAAGACTCCGTGAAATTTTTAATATAATTATCGAAAATGCCACAGATAAGGTGAATGAAATTGGATAAAGAAAATATAAAAAATCTTGCCATTGATATTGGTGCAGATATCGTTGGCTCGGTTATCTATGCAATAGGCGTTTCAATGTTTACCGAGCCTAATGATATTGCTCCGGGCGGAGTTACCGGTATTTCAACGGTTTTACATTCCATAACCGGAATACAAATAGGTACCTGGGCATTCATAATCAACATTCCTATAATGCTCCTCGGATTTTATTTCCTTGGAAAGAAAGTTATGTTAAGCACTTTCAGAAGCCTTTCGATTATGACTTTGATTATGAACTATCTCGACCTTGTTATTCCCGAATATTCGGATAATCCGCTTCTTGCCGCAGTATTCGGCGGTGTAGCTATCGGAATAGGTCTTGGAATAATTTTTCTTCGAGGCTCGACCACAGGCGGAACAGATATTATCGGACGTATCATAATAAAATGGGTCCCTCATATTCCATTCGGAAAAATACTTCTTGCCATAGACGCTGTAATAGTCATAATAGCCGCGTTCTACTATAAAACCCTTGACGCCGCGCTTTATGCTTTTATATCAATCTATATAACCGAAAGAGCTATAGACGCCGTTCTTTACGGCTCAACCGAAGGACTATTGGCATACGTTATGTCTGAAAAATACGAAGCCATAACAAAGCGTGTAATAGTCGAATGCGACCGCGGCATAACTCTTCTTGACGGCAAGGGCGGTTATAGCGGAAAACCTAAAAAAGTGATAGTATGCGCAATGCCGAGCCGACAATTTGCTCAATTCAAAAAAATCGTTTATGAAGAAGATCCACGTGCGTTTATCGCCACTTCTCCCACAAAGCACATTATAGGCGAAGGCTTCAAACAAACATTTGAATAAAAATAAACGGAGTCAATTACCGTATGGTGATTAACTCCGTTTGTTTTTCAAAATATTACAAAATATATATCTTTATAGTTCTATCCAGTATCTTTGTTCAACCACTCCGTCGACCTCGACCTCATTTTCGAGCACTCCGCCATTGTTCATTATACTCTTCGCCGAACCGATATTAACTTTATCGCATACCATAAGCACACGCTCTATTCCAAGCTCCCTGCATTTTTCGAGCGCAAGTCCTATCATCTTTGTGGCAATACCCTTTTTCCTTTCAGAAGGGCGAACTCCGTCCCCGATATGTCCTCCGTCAAGCAAAAGCCTTTCATTTAATCTGTGGCGTATATTGACTGCCCCGACTATTATATTTCTATCGGTATCAAGACAAAAATAGGTCGATTCGGGAACGTAAATATCATTCGGAATCATTTCAAGACTTTCCAAATAGGCATCAAAATCATCATATTTTACCCTTGATATCGCCCACGGCACTATTATTTCTCCCGAAGCATACCACTCGTCAAGCATTTCGCAAATCTGCCTCTTGTATTCTTTCGAACCTTTTACCAAAACCAAATTCAAAATATCACTTCCCAACAAATTGCCGCAGATCATCTCTGCGGCAAAAATTATCTCATATAATCAAATTCAATATTGAGAATGCTTACTGTATCTCCTTCGTTGATACCCATTTCCTCAAGCCTGTCGATTATGCCTGAAAGTCTGAGCACACGCTGAAAATACTGTAATGACTCGTAGTCATCAAGATCAACAAATCCAAGAGCGTGTCCGAGCCATGGCGCTTCGACGATATAAACACCGTCTTCAATCTTTACGGTGAACTCCTGCTTTGAGGTTATTTCCTCTCTTACCGGAGCTTCCGCTTCATATCTGACAACAGGAGGAAGCTTCGCAAGCTCGGTTTCGACTGCCGCCATAAGCTCCTTTACTCCTTCGCCGGTCGCCGCGGAAATGAGATAGGTTTTAAAGCCCTGCTCATCGGCAAATTTATTGAACTCGTCTATCATTTCCTCAATAGCCGCATCAGCCTTATTGAGCGCGACTATCTGCGGACGCTTTGCTATCTCCGGATTGAACTTTTCAAGCTCGTAATTGATCTGTTTATAGTCCTCAATGGGATCTCTGTCATCCATTGCGGAAATATCCACTATATGAAGAATAAGGCGGCAGCGCTCAACGTGGCGAAGGAAATCATGACCGAGACCGACTCCTTCCGCCGCGCCTTCGATAAGTCCGGGTATATCCGCCATAACGAAAGAACTGCCTTCGTCAACTCTTACAACTCCGAGCACCGGAGTAAGAGTGGTAAAAGGATAGTTAGCTATCTCCGGTTTGGCCGCGGAAACAACGGAAATAAGAGTGCTTTTTCCTACGTTCGGGAAACCGACAAGTCCAACGTCAGCAAGAAGCTTCAGTTCAAGAGTAACGTCAAACTCCTCTCCCGGATATCCCGGCTTTGCGAAACGCGGTATCTGTCTTGTGGGCGTTGCGAAATGAGTGTTTCCCCAACCGCCTTTTCCTCCTCGGGCAACGATATGCGGCTCCTTATCGGAAATATCGGCAAGTATTCTTCCGCTTTCCGCCTCACGAATAAGAGTTCCCACCGGCACTTTTATCACAAGCGGCTGGGCGGATTTTCCAAAACAGCGTTTTGCCGCGCCGGGTTTTCCATCTTCCGCAATATAATTCTTTTTATATTTGAAATCAATAAGGCTTGATATATTCGTATCACCGACAAAGACGATATCTCCGCCTTTTCCGCCGTCGCCGCCGTCAGGCCCGCCCGCGTTCACGTATTTCTCGTGGTGAAAGCTGACTGCACCGTTTCCGCCGTCTCCGGCCTTTATTCTTATTTTTGCCGTATCGACAAACATAAATTTACCTCCGAATATACATTAAAAAAGGGACGGATACAAACCCGTCCCTTGTTTTAACAAGCAATTACTGCTCGACAGGATATACGCTTACTTTCTTGCGGTCTGCACCGAGGCGTTCAAATCTTACAACGCCGTCTGCAAGTGCAAAGAGAGTATCGTCAGAGCCTTTTCCGACGTTCTCACCGGGATGAATGTGAGTTCCGCGTTGTCTTACAAGAATGTTGCCTGCAAGAACAAACTGACCGTCTGCTCTTTTGGCGCCAAGACGTTTGGATTCGGAATCACGGCCGTTTTTAGTGGAGCCCATACCTTTTTTATGGGCGAAGAACTGCATACTGATTCTAATCATGGTATTTATACCTCCGTAATAATAAGGTTAATAGTGCCGGGAAAGTCCTCGGAAAGATTTTTAAGCTGAAGGCGTAAAGCCGAAACAAAATGCCATGCGGCAGGTCTCGGATCCGGAGGAAGAATACATTCAACGGTATTTTCTCCTACATTTACATCACAATGTATCTTTACGATTTCAGTTATTCCGTTGACAGCCATTTGTACTGCCGAACTTACCGAAGCACAGACAATGTCTTTTCCGCTTTCGTCATAGCCTGCATGGCCACTTACAATGAAGCTTACAGGCTCTCCCTTTTTATAAAAGAATTCCGCGCGGATCATGATTTTCAGCCTTCGATTGCTTCAATAGCAAGTTTTGTATAGGGCTGACGATGACCGAGAGCACGTTTGCTTCCTTTTTTGGAACGATAAGTGAAAACGTGAATCTTCTTGCCTTTGCCGTTCTTAAGAACTTTTGCGGTTACTTTTGCGCCTTCAACATAAGGTGCGCCAACTTTAGTGGATTCGCCGCCGAGGACAAGAACCTTATCAAGGGTAACTTCTTCGCCTTCGTTAGCTTCGAGCTTCTCAACGTAAATAGTATCGTTTGCTTCTACGCGATACTGTTTGCCGCCGGTTTCGATTACTGCGTACATAATATTCCTTCTTTATATAAGTCTCGCTGCGTGGGGCGGCGCTCAATAAAAATGGGCGCACTTCAAGAGCCAATAGCATGCGGCATTAAAGATTATAACACTGCAAATTAAATTTGTCAATATGTTATAATATCATTTTTTCCTTTTCTCAAGGGCGATTTCCGCCGCGGTTACGGTGTTTTTCATGAGCATCGCAACAGTCATGGGACCTACTCCGCCGGGAACCGGAGTGATATAGCTCGCTTTCGGTTCGGTATTTTCAAAATCTATATCTCCGCAAAGCTTGCCTTCTTCGTTTCTGTTCATCCCGACATCGATAACAACCGCGCCGTCTTTTATCATATCGGGAGTTACAACGCCTGTATGACCTACCGCGGAAACCACTATATCGGCATTTTTAACGTGGGCGGCAAGATCCTTTGTTTTGCTGTGGCAAATTGTAACCGTTCCGTCTTCATGAAGAAGCATCATAGCCATGGGTTTTCCGACTATATCGCTTCTTCCGACCACGACGCAGTTTTTTCCGGCTGCGTCGATATCGTATCTATGAAGGAGCTCCATTATTCCGGCTGGAGTACAGGGCAAAAATCTGTAATCTCCGCGCATGATATGTCCTACGTTATCCGGAGAAAACGCGTCAACGTCCTTTTCCGGCGGAATACAATGCAAAGCCTTTTTCGCGTCAAGATGCTTCGGAATAGGCATCTGTAGAAGTATTCCGTCAACGTCATCTCTTTCCGCGAGGGAATTTATGATATATTCAAGGCTTTCCTGGCTGATATTATCCGCAAGGGTATAGAGCTCGCTGAATATTCCTATCTCATCGCAGGCTTTCTGCTTATTGCGAACGTATACCTGTGATGCGGGATCTTCGCCCACAAGTATAACAGCCAAAGAAGGGCGTTTTTTCTGTTCTTTTACCATAGCTTCGACTTTCTCTTTAAGCTCTGCCCTTACCTCCGCCGCAACCTTTTTTCCGTCAATTATCGTTGCCAACGTTTTCACTCTCCTTTTCTTCTTTATCCTGCGTGTCGGTTTCAGAAACATTTTCTTCTTTCTCGGAAACCTTTGCGCATTTGTTTTTATAATCCCACTGCCCTGCCGCCTGGAGCCTGCCTTCTTCGGTATCGCGCCAAAGCATAAGATAATTTTCATCGCCGCTGTTCTTTATTTTGCTGCGTACAATACGCCAAATAACTATCGCCGAAACAACAAGAAGTCCGCCGACGAGTTGAGATACTCTAAAACCGCCTATCATAAGGCTATCTGTTCTCAAACCTTCTATAAGCATTCTTCCGAAGCCGTTCCAGCCAACGTAAAAGAGGAACATCTCTCCGTCAAAGCGGCGCTTTTTCATGAGTTTTACAAATATTATAAATCCCAGCGCGCACCAAAGAGATTCATAAATAAACGTCGGGTGAACGGGAACAAACGGATCCATTTCATAGCCCATCGTACTGAAATCGTTCGACTTGATATATGAAACGATATTCGTTCCGGTCATTCCCCATGGAAGCGTTGTGTTGCAGCCGAAACATTCTCCGTTTACGAAGTTGCCCCATCTTCCCATTCCCTGACCGATAAGGAGTCCCGCTCCCGCCAGATCGAGAAATGCTCTCGTATTGACCTTGCGGAGCTTACAGCCGAGCAGAACACCAATCGCTCCGCCTATAACTCCGCCGTAAAAGCCGAGACCGCCGCCTCTCAGATTGAATATCTCAATAATATTATCCGCGTAATCCTCCCATTTGAATATGACGAAATACGCCCTTGCTCCGACTATTCCGAATATCATTGCGAAGAGAACTATATCTATTGCTCTGTCGCTGTCTATTCCGAATTCTTTCAGATTTGAGAAGATAAACCAAAGCGCAAGGCAAAATCCCGTCGCTATGATTACAGCGTACCAATAGATATCTATACTTCCTATCGAAAACGCCACCCGGTTGATCTCGAACTCCAAACCGAGGCCGGGAAAACTAACTGTATGAGTCATTTTACGTCTCCTTTTTTGTCAAGGTCTTACTACGGAAAGAGCGGAATTTTCAGCCGAGTAAACGGATTTTATTCTTTCGATAACGCTTTCCGCCGTTGCATTCGCCGCGGTTTCGATAAGCTCGTACATATCGACTCCGGGGAAATATCCGTTCATAAGAGCCATCGCAACGCCCTCTACTCTTTCGGTCGCTCTTAAATATCTTCCGTATACGGACTTTTGAGCACACTCGAAAGCTTCCTCGTCTATTCCGTGATCAATCGCGTGCTCGAAAGCACCTTTTATTTTTTCGTACACCTTTTCCGGTTCTTTTGATTCTCCGGAAATCAAAAGAGAAGTATAATCTCTTCCTCCGAATACTTCGCTTCCGAAGGTTGCGTTTATTATTCCATCATCATAAAGCTCTCTGTAAACGTCGCTGTAATCATCGAAAAGAGCTTCAAGGAATATTTCATCAAGAATACTGCCCTTATAATTTTCCGCTTCCGTTCCGGTTTTCCCTTTAAAGCCGATATTGAACATGGGCGAGCCCACCGGAAGATGCTGTTCAACGAAGTTTCTTACTACGCTTTCCGGCTCTTCGCAATCTCCTCTTTCAAGGAAAAACGGCTCCGCAGGTTTCAGCACCTTATCCGCCACCTCTATAACATCGTCCTTGCTGAACTTACCCGCAACAACGAGCACCATATTATTGAGGTTATAGAAAGTATTATAGCAGTCATAAAGAAGCTCTGCTGTAATATGGGAAATTGATTCCTGCGTTCCCGCAATATCTATTTTTACGGGGTTGTTATGATAAAGCGATTCAAGAAGATTGAAAAACACTCTCCAATCCGCGGAATCATCATACATTTTTATTTCCTGACCGATTATTCCCTGCTCTTTTTCAACGGTTTCGGCGGTGAAATACGGGTGGGTTACAAAATCGAGAAGTATTTCAAGGCTATCTTTAAAATTATCAGAGCACATAAAGAGATATGAAGTTCTGTCAAAAGTGGTAAACGCATTTGCATTTGCTCCGGTTTTTGCGTAACGGTCAAACGCGGAGCACTCCTCGCTTTCAAAAAGCTTGTGTTCAAGATAATGGGCAATTCCCTCCGGAAGTTTTACAAAGGAGCCGTCCTCCTTCGTTTTTATGCAGGTATCAATGGAGCCGTATGCTGTCCCGAACATTGCGTAAGTGGTATCGAATCCTTCCATCGGAGCAAGTAAAATCGTAAGACCCGAAGAATGTTTTATTTTATAATAACTGCTTGATATACGGTCGCTTTTTACAAGTTTTTCATTATACATTCTGCTCATCTCCCTTCAGGAAAAATACGGTTGCAAGCTTTGCTTTGTTTGCCGCTTTCAAAATATCTTCTCTGGTTATGGCTTCAATATTTGTGATGTCTTCCTCCGGAGTAAGGATACTGTTGTTGAGTATTCCTCCTGTATACCAGTTTTCTATCATTTCAAGGGAATCGCAAACCGAACCGAGGCTGTTTTTTATTATTTTTTTCGTTTCCTCAATTTCTTCCTCGGTAAAATCTCCGTTTTTCACGTTTTCAAGCTGGGCAAGTATCTCCTTTTGAGTTGCCTCTCTGTTTTTGAACTCTATTCCGCTGTCAACGACCATAACTCCGGTAAGCCTATCGAAATGGGAGCTTGCGTAGTAACAAAGGCTCATTTTTTCGCGGACGTTCATAAAGAGCTTCGAAAACGGAGTTGCACCGTAAAGAGCGGAAAAAATTCTTGCGGAGTTCTTTTCTTTCTCATCCTTCGGAGCGCCCATTCTGAAAGCCATAACGAGCTTGCCCTGGACTATATCCATAGTTTCTTCCGCCTCTTTATAATCGGAATATGGCAATATTTCGGCACGGTTATATACGGCAGGTTTTCTGTCGGTCATTTTTATGCTGTCGGTAAAAATCTTTTCCGCCGCAGAATAATCGCCCTGTCCGACAAACATGATCTCGATACGTGAGGTTTTTACAAGCTCTCTCCATGCCTTCGCAAGTTCTTCGCCGGTTATCTTTTCGGCATCTTCAACGTAGCCGTAACGATTTATTCCGAAAGGCTCTCCCTCAAAAGTCATTG
>JAZLFU010000154.1:0-2194 GCA_045615915.1 Oscillospiraceae bacterium | reverse complement strand
GGAACAGACCACGCTTCTATCGCAACAGAAGTTAAAATAGTTGAAAATATGCGCAAGGAAGGCCTTACGAAAGAGAGCGTAGGCCGCGAAGGTTTCCTTGAAAGAGCTTGGGACTGGAAAGAGCAATACGGCGGAACTATTATCAAACAGCTCAAAAAGCTCGGTTGCTCCTGTGATTGGGAGAGAGAGCGTTTCACCCTTGACGAAGGCTGCTCAAAAGCTGTTCGCAAAGTTTTTGCGGAGCTTTATAAAAAAGGACTTATCTACCGCGGAGAGCGTATAATCAACTGGTGCCCGCATTGCAAGACTTCTATTTCCGATGCGGAGGTTGAGTATGAGGATCAGGAAGGACATTTCTGGCATCTTCGCTATCCTCTTACCGACGGAAGCGGCTGGCTTGAACTTGCAACAACTCGTCCGGAAACTCTGCTCGGCGACTCTGCCGTTGCGGTAAACCCGGATGATGAGAGATATAAGAAATATATCGGGAAAACCGTAACTCTTCCTCTTGTCGGAAGAGAGATACCCGTAGTCGCCGATGAGCACGCAGATAAGGATTTCGGTACCGGTGTTGTTAAGATCACTCCGGCACACGATCCCAACGACTTTGAAGTAGGTCTTCGTCATAATCTTCCCGTTATCAACGTACTTACCGATGACGCGAAAATCGTTGACGATTATCCCAAATATGCAGGAATGGATCGTTACGAGGCAAGAAAAGCCATCGTAAAAGACCTTGAAGAAGGCGGATACCTTGTATCTGTCGAAGACCTCACCCATAACGTAGGAACCTGCTACCGCTGCCATACAACCGTTGAACCGAGAGTTTCTCTCCAATGGTTCGTAGCGATGAAAGAACTTGCGAAACCTGCTATTGAAGCGGTCAAAAACGGCGATATCAAATTCGTTCCCGAAAGATTCGATAAAAACTATTTCCATTGGATGGAAAATATCCGTGATTGGTGCATAAGCCGTCAGCTTTGGTGGGGACACAGGATTCCTGTCTGGTATTGCAGCGACTGCGGAAAAGATACTCTCTGCATTGACGGAGAGCCGGAATGCTGTGAACATTGCCACAGCAAAAATATCTATCAGGATCCCGATACCCTCGATACCTGGTTCAGTTCCGCTCTCTGGCCTTTCAGCACTATGGGCTGGCCGGAAGAAACTCCCGAGTTTAAATATTTCTATCCGACCAATGTGCTCGTAACCGGATATGATATCATCACTTTCTGGGTTTCGAGAATGATCTTCTCCGGTCTTGCATATACCGGAAAGAAACCTTTCAGCGATGTTGTTATACACGGACTTGTTCGTGATGCCCTCGGCAGAAAGATGAGTAAATCTCTCGGAAACGGAATAGATCCTCTTGAAGTAATAGACAATTTCGGAGCTGATGCGCTTCGTCTTGCGCTTGTAACCGGAATTTCCGCAGGTAACGATACCCGTTTCACCGATGAAAAGGTAACTGCCTGCCGCAACTTTGCGAATAAGCTTTGGAACGCGGCGAGATTCGTTCTTATGAATCTTCCGGATGATTTCAATGAAACAGAGCTTCCGAAAGAACTTGCCCTTGAAGATAAATGGCTCCTTTCACAATACAATGACCTTGTAAAAGCCGCCACCGAAAATATCGAAAATTACGATATAGGCGTTGCGGAGCAAAAAATAGTCGATTTCATTTGGGATGTATATTGCAGTTGGTATATTGAGCTTGCGAAAGCAAGACTCCAAAGCGAAAACGCCGATTCCGTAAGAAGAGTTCTTGTATACGTGCTCACCGGCGTGCTCAAACTTCTCCATCCGTTTATGCCTTTCATTACCGAAGAGATCTGGCAGTCCCTTCCTCACGAGGGCGATTCCATTATGGTAAGCAAATGGCCGGTTTATGAAGAGACGCATTGCTTTACCGAAGAAGCGGCGGATTTCACCAAAATAATGGACGCAATCAAGGCAATTCGTAATCGTAGAGCGGAAATGAACGTACCTCCTTCCAAAAAGGCTACGCTTTATATCGAAAGCGATTTCGGAAAAGTGTTCGAACAAGGAATGCCTTTCTTTGAAAGACTTGCTTCCGCTTCCGAAGTTGAGATAAATGTTGATTTCGATAAAGAGGGCGCGGTTCAGGTCATAACGGATTCCGCAAAGATCTATATTCCTATGGCGGAGCTTATAGACGTTGAAAAAGAGATCG
>JAZLFU010000153.1:0-6068 GCA_045615915.1 Oscillospiraceae bacterium | reverse complement strand
AAAGGGATAAAGTTCAATGCCTTTGATATTACAACTGCGGCGGCTTTCTGCTGGTTTGCCGAAGAAGGATGCGATATAGTAGTGCTCGAAACAGGTCTCGGAGGGAGGCTTGACGCTACGAATACCATTCCTGAACCTGTATTGCAGATAATAACGGCAATAGACCTTGACCATACGGAGCTTTTGGGAAATACGGTCGAGGAAATAACGACGGAAAAATGTGGTATAATGAGGAACGGCTGTACCCTTCTCACTTCTCCGGGACAAAATCCTAAAGCCGTTGCCGTGATGATAAACAAATGTGCGGAGTATAATGCCACTTTTGTTACCGGAAGCGCAGGTCGGGGCAAAGTGATATCCCAAAGCGCCGGGGAAACTGAACTCCTGGTGGGTAAAACGGAGCTTACGGTACCTCTTGCCGGAGAACACCAGATAAACAACGTTCTTACGGTGCTTTCGGCGGTCGACGTACTTCGTGATAAACATTTCGTCATCGAAGATGAGCATATTGTTGAAGGAATTGCCGCGGTAAGATTTCCGGCAAGGTTTGAACTGTGCTCAAAATCTCCCACTGTAATACTCGACGGCGCCCATAATCCTCAGGCGGCAAAGGCGCTCGGAGAAAACGTAAAGAAACTGCTGAAAGGGAGAAAAATATTGCTTTGCGGAATGATGGCGGATAAGGATTGTAAAAGCGTAATGGAAATATTGGCGCCGCTTTTCGATAAGGTCATTACCATCCCCGTAAATAATCCGAGAGCAATTTCTCCGGTCGAACTCGGAGAGATGGCAAAGGAATTCTGCAAGGAAGTCGCCTCTGAAAAAGACGCAAAAGCGGCGCTCGAAAATGTCCTTGAATCTCTTTCGGATAGCGATAACCTTGTTGTAGCGGGTTCGCTTTATCTTGCTTCGGAATTACGGCCGATACTTATGCGGTTTAAAGGAAAAGAATAAAAAGGAGTCCTTCGGTAGGGCTCCTTTTTTGTTTTATGCAGGATCGGTAAATCGGTAGCCTATGCCGCGTATGGTCGATATGCAGTCGCCATACGGGCCAAGCAGTTTGCGGAGCTGCTTTACATGGGTATCAATGGTGCGTTCGTCTCCGAGAAAATCATAGCCCCAGACTTCATTAAGAATTTTTTCACGGGAAAGGGCTATGCCTCTGTTTTTAACGAGGAAAAACAAAAGCGAGTATTCGCGGGGAGACATATCAACGGCTTTTCCGTCAACCGTAACGAGTCTTCCGGAAAAATCGACCACAAAGTTTCCGCTTGAATATATTTCTCTTCCTTCCGGCAGTTTTGCTCCTCCGCGTTTTAAAATTGCGGATATCCGAAGCATAAGCTCGCGGGGAGAAAAGGGCTTTACAACGTAATCGTCCGCGCCGACTTCAAAACCGTGGATACGGTCGTATTCTTCACCTCGAACGGAAAGGATGATTATGGGTATATCCGAGAATTTACGGATCTCTTTACAGGCGGAAAAACCGTCAAGTTCCGGCATCATTACGTCCATTACTATGATATCAAATTTATGTTCTTTACAAAGTTCAAGGGCCTGTAAACCGTTTGAGGCTTCAAAGATTTCGTGGCCTTCAAATTTTGCGTATTTTTTTACCGTTTCACGAATACGAAGTTCATCATCAACAACAAGAATACGGCTCATATATTCAAATTTCCTTTCATAAGATTTCATATTGATAGTATGATAACATATAAGAATGTAAAATATATGATGAATATTTTTTTAAAATGCAACAAAAGAGTGAACAAAAAGTAAATTTTGTCGAACGTGTTTTCAAAGTTTATTATTTCCGCAAAGTCTGTTTTTTATTTTTGAGATTTGTTGGTGTTTTGTTTTTGTGGTTCAAGCCACTCCGTTTTCTGTAAAAAACGAAATAGTTTTTCCGTCGGTAACAAAAGAAATGTCGCCGTCGAGATCTGTACGGAGAACTTTTATTTTTCTGTCATACAGAGCGGTGATCGTGTTTTCGTGTGGATGGCCGTAATCGTTTCCTTTTCCGCAGAGAATTACGGCGTATTCCGGAGAAGCTTCATTGAGGAAAACGGAAGAGCTTGAACTTGAGCTTCCATGATGCCCTATTTTAAGTACGTTGCAGGAGATATCGGCGCCGGAATTCAAAAGATCGCTTTCCGCTTCGGTTTCCTGGTCGCCGGTGAAAAGAAACGACTTTTCGCCGATAGTGAATTTCCCGACTATTGACCAGTTGTTGTAGTCGGTCCCGTAATCCGAAACAGGTCCGAGCACCTCGAATTTCGCTCCGTTTTCAAAATCGTATTTCATTCCGGGCTTGGCAAGGGTAAGAACCATTTTCTCGTGTTTTACCGTATAGAGAAGATCATCACAGAGCTTTATTTCCGGCTGGCTTTCTTCGGGAATATCCGGCATGAGCACCTCTTTGACAACAAAATCATCAATTACGTCTTCGGCGGAGCCTATATGGTCGGAATGAGGATGTGTGAGCACGAGAAGATCGATATTTTTTATGTTTCTCGATTTGAGAAAGGCCTTTATATCATCTCCGTAACCGATTTCTCCGGCATCTATGAGTACGGTTTTCTCTTTTGTCCTTATTAGAATCGATTCAGATTGCCAAAGGTCAAGAAAACATATTTCCGCTTCGTTTTCGGAAAGCTTTGGGATATCTTTCTTTGTTGCAAGAAAAATATCCTCGCTTATTATTCCGTTTCTGAAAAGAAAACAGGAAACGGCAAGGAAAAGAGAAAAAAGCATGATAAAAATACAGCCCTTTTTAATGCCTGTTTTTCCTTTCCTGTTTGCCATAGTGTTACTCCTTACAAATGTTTCTGGTTTCTATTCCTTTTGCGAGTGCATATTTCCAGCAATGGGCGGTACCCGGGGAGCAGCCGTTAAAATATCCGATTATACGCATCGAGTTATCCACCATATAAATATTGCGTTTAAGCTCACAGCCGTGTGAATATGTATTTTGTACGTTGATTATCATATCCGCTTTTAGAAGTATTTCCCCGATCATTTCGCAGACGTCATAGGAATGATTTCTTGCACATTCTGGGGACGGAAAAACCGCGATGAGATTTATGTCGTCATATTCATCTTTAAGATCGAGCACGGCTTCTGCGGCAAAAAGATCGAAACCATCCGCCATACCGCTCATAAAATTGCGGTAGCCATCCTCATATGCCTTTATTATTTCGGCTTTAAGGTTGTTTTTAAGCTCAATTACTTCCTCGTAGCATCCGTCTCCGCCCATAGGAAGTCTTTGAGGACGCGGACCTGTAAAACAGCATGTGTTTTCAGGTATCATAGCGCACTTCCTTTCTCAACAACCCAGAAGAACGCGGTAAGAACGGCGTAAATTACCGGTTGGTGAATGATGTAAATTATAAGCGTATTAGAGCCGATGGCTGATAAAAATCTGCTGTGTTTTTTGAGCATAAAGTCGGGAATCTTGCGCTCTTTAAAATATTTTCCGATGAAGCATCCGGCAAGGAAAAGGAAGAACCAGGGCAGGAGAGGGAAATAATCCGCGGAAGAAAAGCCTTTTCCCGGAAGCCCGATAACGGCGAGGTATTTTGAAAAATATAATTCTTTCGGAACGGAAATCCTTCCGAATAATATGTTTCCTCCCGGAAGTCCGTAAAGACAAAGGAAAACGGCAAATGAAACGATTGAAGAAATAACCGGTTTTGCTCTGTCTATGCTCTCTTTGAAAAAGACGTATATTATCATAGAAGCGCCGAGAAAATGAAGTATACCGAACCATATCGTAAGTTCCGGCATAAAGAAATAAGTTCCGGCGGTCATAAGAAGTCCGGCTCCGAAAACGATAAATCCGTGTTTGAGCGTATTGCGGGAAAGCCTCGTTGAAATTCCGGCGATCACTATAAAAGTACAGCAAACGGCAAGCTGGAGCGTATTTAAAGCGGGAGAATCAAAATCAAATTTGAGCCCGAATATTTCGTACAAATCATAAAGGGTATGGTATAATATCATTCCGATGAGAGCAAGTCCGCGAAGCTCATCAAGAAAAAATATACGGCTGTTGTTTCTTGCCAATTTCATTTCCTCCGGTAAATCTTTTCTACATTATAGCATAGATGAGCCGCCATAAAAACATTTTTTTCAAACAAAATGTAAATATTTATCAAGTGGACTTGTATGGAACACATTTTTTTGATATTATATATAAGTAAAAATTTGTGTTTTTTGTATTTGCATCAGTTTTATATATGAAAGGGAAAATATATGTCTGAAAAAAATAGCGGCTGGGTAAAGCCGGAAGAAAAATTTCCCGAAGAGAATAAAGAAAATATTTCTAATGAATTCTTTGAGGAAAAAGAGGAAAACAATGTTCCGAGGAATAAAAAACGCCATCATAAAAAACATAACGGGCCGGATATTCTTGCGGTTTCTGACCAAACCGAGGATGACGGCTTCGTTATAACGGAGGTCGTTGCGTATGATGATGGAGATAAACTCGTAAAGCTTAAAGAAGAGGAAGATGCGAAAAAAGCGGAGGAAACGGAAGAAAAACCGAAAGAGGAAACAATATCTTCCAAAGTAGCGGAGGAACCGAAAGATACAAATGAAAAAAAGCCGTTTTTCCCTCGGGCAAGTAAAATAATAGCAAAAAGACAGCATAAATATCTTGCCGTTATCGGAGGGGTTCTCGTTGCGCTTGCAATAGTGGGCGCCATCGTAATCGTTTCCATTGCGGTGCGCCTTACCGAAAGAATAATAGCAAACGCCGGTCAGAAAGAAAAATTCGAACGCAAGATATATCCGCTTCTTATGTTCGATCCGGCAAGCTTTGAAGATCCGAGCCAGCTTGAAGAGGTCTTTATTCTTAAAACCGCGCTTTGGGCTGCTCTTCTTGAAAATAAAACGGTATACTCTTACGATGAACAGGGTATGCTCATCGTTCCGGCTTCCGACCTTGACGTAGCGGCAAAGAAGCTTTACGGCGACAGCGTTGCGCTTAACCATCAGACTTTTTCCGAAGGATATGAATATTTCTATATTTATAATGAGGAAAGCGGAACTTATCTTGTGCCGGTTTCCGACCAGACGGCAGGATACACTCCGAAGGTCGCGAAAATAGAGAAAAACGGAGATGTTTATACTCTTATTGTCGGATACGTAGCTCCGGCAACTCTTTGGAACGTAAGCAATGACGGAAGTGCGGATGATGCCGCTCCCGATAAATATCTTTATTACGATCTCCAAAAAACAGAGCATGGAAATGATTATATAATCAAAGCCGTAAGATATATTCCGGCAAACGAGCTTCCCGATGATCTTGAGGTTTCAAGCCAGCAGTCCCTTAACCAGACGCAGTATATCGATTATGATGCGCTTTACGGCGACCTTCTCGGAAACGTTGAGGGCGAAGAAAATATAATGGGTGAGGAAGAAATTCCGGAAGAAACGCCCGATGAAGCGGAGAAAGAAAGCTCCGAAGCGGAAGAAAACTGAATAAACCGAACTATGTATGGCAGGGCAGAATAAAAATGTCCTGCCATATTTGTCGTTTTATGGCGTTTTTACATTGAAAAAATAAATATATGGTGCTATAATAATTTAAATATATTTAATTATAATGGTATAGTGTTTGTTGCGGAGGTATGGCGATGAAAAAATGGAAACTGCTTGCAGGAAATCCAGGCAAATCAAAGCATATAGAAGATGAACTCGGTATTCCGGCGCTTGTAAGCGAAGTGCTCGTGGCAAGAGGAATAGATACTCCCGCAAAAGTTAAGGAATTTATTACCGAAGAAGTGCCTTTCAGCGATCCTTTGTCATATAAAGATATGGATAAAGCGGTCGAAAGAATAAACGAAGCTCTTGATGAAGGGCAGAGAATTTGTATATACGGCGACTATGACTGCGACGGAATGACGGCTACCGTTCTTCTTTACGATTACCTTGATTCTATAGGTTGCGACGTTTGGTACTATATTCCGGATAGAGAAAACGAAGGATACGGTCTTAATAAGGGAGCTATAGATTATATTTCATCGAAGGATACCGACCTTATAGTTACGGTTGATAACGGCGTTTCC
>JAZLFU010000152.1:0-6820 GCA_045615915.1 Oscillospiraceae bacterium | reverse complement strand
CCTATGAAATCCGTACAGACCGCATCAAGAAAATTTTCGTCAAGCTCTTTCGGATAATGGAGCACAAGCCCTTCATAAAACGGGCTCATATACGGCGCGTTCCAGATTTTATAGACGTAGCGTTTTCCCTTACATGAATAGCGCGCGTGAAAATCCTCCGGCACTTCTTCACAATCCGTAACCGCGATATCCGGCGGCAAAAGCGCATCAAGGCTGTGGCGGATATGTTCACATTCAAAATCGGAATTTGTTTTGAAGCTTACGCAGAACATATTGGCGTGTACTCCGGCATCCGTTCTTGAACAGCCTTTAACGTCGGGCCTTTCGCCGAGCAGGGTTTCCATCGCGTTTTGAAGAGTTTCACATACCGTGTTCGCGTTTTTCTGCACCTGAAAGCCGTGGTAGTTTGTCCCTTTGTATGAAATAGTGAGCAAAATATTTCTCAAAGTTTAAACACCTCCGGCCCGTAAATATTGAGAACTATAACTCCGGCAAAGCAAAGTGCAAGAACTCCGAGAGCCACCCAGTCTTTGAGCGAAAGGGTGAGCTGTTTCATTCTCGTTCTTCCTTCTCCACCGCGGTAGCACCTGCATTCCATTGCCATAGCAAGGTCATCCGCCCTTCTGAACGCGGAAACAAAAAGCGGTATCAGTATCGGAACAAGCGCCTTTGCCTTTTGTATCGCGTTTCCGGAATCCATTTCAGCGCCTCTTGCTTTCTGGGCGGAAATTATCTTTTCCGTTTCATCAATAAGCGTGGGGATAAAGCGAAGCGCAATAGTCATCATCATAGAAAGCTCATGTACCGGCACTTTTATCTTCTCAAGCGGCTTCATAAGGCGCTCCAAACCATCGGTAAGGGCAATGGGCGTAGTCGTATAGGTCAAAAGGCTGCTTCCGGCAATAAGCGCAACTATTCTTACGCACATGAGCGCCGCCGTCAGAACTCCCCTATCCGAAATCACGATAGATTTGAACTCGAAAAGCGGCTCTCCTTCAATGAAGAAAATATTGAGCACCGCCGTAAAAATCACTATCGGGAGTATCGGCTTTATCGAGCGCAAAACAAGCTTACACGAAAGCTTTGAAAGCGCATAAGCCAGAATTACAAGGAATACTCCGACCAAAAGCGGAATCATTCCGTCCGCCGTAAAAAGAAGAGCGATATAAAGAACCGTCAATATAAGCTTCATTCTCGGATCAAGGCGGTGTATTATCGAATCTCCGGGGAAATACTGGCCGAAGGTTATATCTTTAAGCATTGTCGCCGCCTCCTTTTCCGAGGAGTTTCATAACGGCAGCCTTTGCCTCCGATACGGTGAGTACACTTTCGGGAACCGCTATTCCCTTTTCGTAAAGTCCGGCAAAAACGCGGCTTATCTGCGGAACTTCAAGCCCCAAAGAAACAAGCTCGTCAACTCTTCCGAAGATTTCCCTCGTTTCTCCGTACATTACCGCTTTTCCGTGATCCATAATTAGAATGTGGCTTGCAAATCTCGCAACGTCCTCCATACTGTGAGATACAAGAATTATCGTTGCGCCGGTGCGGTCATGATACGCTTTTATTTCGGAGAGAATGGATTCTCTTCCTTTCGGATCAAGTCCCGCCGTAGGCTCATCGAGAATGAGCACCTCCGGTTTCATTGCAAGGACTCCGGCTATGGCAACTCTTCTCTTTTCGCCGCCGGAAAGCTCAAAAGGAGATTTTTCGAGATAATCTTCCGAAAGTCCGGTTATTTTCGCGGCTTCAAGAACACGCTTTTCTATTTCGTCTTCCGAAAGCCCCATGTTTTTTGGGCCGAAAGAAATATCTTTTCTTACGGTTTCCTCAAAGAGCTGGTGCTCGGGATACTGGAACACAAGGCCTACCTTGAAACGGAAACGGCGTATATCCTTCGGATTTTCCCAGATATCCTCGCCGCCTATATAAATCTTACCGGAAGTCGGGCGCAAAAGACCGTTGAGATGCTGTATAAGAGTCGATTTGCCCGATCCGGTATGACCGATAAGTCCTACGAACGCGCCCTTTTCTATTTCGATATTTACGTTATCCACCGCGACGTGCTCATAGGGGGTATCAACGGAATAGACGTACGAAAGTCCCTCTGTCTTTATTATCGCATCAGCCATTCTTATCACCGCCTTTCAGCAGTTTCTCAATGGCCTCGATGCACTCCTCTTCTGTGAGCACGCAATCGGGCAGATCACAGCCTTCCTTTTTGAGTTCGTGGCAAAGCTCCGTTACCTGTGGAACGTCAAGTCCGCGTTCCTTCAAAAGCTCGACTTTCGAGAACACTTCCCTCGGCGTGCCGTCAAGGAGGACTTTGCCGTCATCTATAACGACAGTCCTTTGGCATTGTGCCGCTTCTTCCATATAGTGCGTAATTATTATTACGGTAATCCCAAGCTCCGAATTGAGCTGTTTGATCGTTTCCATGACCTCGCGTCTGCCCTTTGGGTCGAGCATCGCCGTAGGTTCATCAAGAACGATACATTTCGGGCGCATGGCGATTATTCCCGCTATTGCCACCCTCTGTTTCTGACCGCCGGAAAGTTGATCCGGAGCGTGCAGACGGTATTCATACATTCCGACTTTTTTAAGGGCGTTGTCAACTCTCGCTCTTATTTCCTCCGGCGGAACACCGAGATTTTCAAGGGCGAAGGCAACGTCTTCCTCAACTATTGTTGCAACGATCTGGTTATCCGGATTTTGGAACACCATACCGACTTCGCTTCTTATTTCATAAAGCCGGTTTTCGTCCTCCGTTTTGATCCCGTCAACCGAAACCTCGCCCTCTGTCGGAATAAGTATAGCATTAAAATGCTTCGCAAGCGTTGATTTTCCGCTTCCGTTATGTCCGAGCACAGCAAGGAACTCGCCTTCGGCAACGGAGATGCTCACGTCATCGAGAACGAGAGACGGAAGCACTTCGTCATATGCCGGATAGCTGAAACTTATTCTGTTGGCCTCAATAAATTTTTCTTTCGACATTTATATATCCTTTAAAATTATTTTTCAAGTACCCAGGTAACCATTCTCTCCGCCTTTTTATAGCCGAGAGCCGTTTGGAGCTTTTCGGAAGCCTCGTTCCCCACCACAACAAAATTGTAAGGCGTATGTCCTTCTTTTATTCTACGGTTGGTCATTCTTGCTTCAAGCTCCGTGCCGATACCTCTTTTACGGTAGGCTTCGAGCACCTTCAAAAGTCCGACTTCCCCGTTGGGATGAAGGCCGATGAAGCCGACACATTTTTCGCCTTCGAAAGCGCCTATCATTCCGCCTTTGAAACAGCGGTCAATATACTCTTTTGTCTCGTTGTAGTTATCATATACAAACGGAAGGTCGCCGGGAACGATCTCCCTGAAACTGATACCGCAAATCTCTTTTTCCTCAACAAGTCCTTTATCGTGAACGTATTCCCAGCAGGGCAAAAGCTTCGTATTTTCGCTTCTTCCCTCGGCAAGAACAGGAGCGAATCTCGGCTGATGGGCACAGATATCAATACCTATACCTTTCGGAATATATTTTCCGAGCTCTATATACGCTTCCCTGCTCAAAGCATCGATAACGTAGATAGTTTCCGCAGTCCTGAAAAGAACGCCGTCATCGGTAGATTTAAGCACCTCTCCGCCGAAGCGAAGGCAGTCTATTATATCCGCGTTCAGAAGTTCATCCCGCATAAGAAAAGCCATTATGTCTTTCATTTTTAAGAAAACTCCCTTTCTTTAATCCGCTGTCCAGATAGCCGATGAACCGCAGGGCAAAACCATTCCGCTTTCGGTAACGGGAAGTCCTATTTCCTCAGCAGAAACGCTTCCGCCGAACTTTTTCATATTCGTACCCAGAACGTACGCCATAGTCGAAGCCGAAAGCCCGGTTGTATATGAATTGAGAAGCACGAAAAGCGGTTTTTCGGTAAGGACCTCCGCGCAAAGCCCGACCAGGTCGTATATTGAATCTTCAAGCTTCCAAACCTCTCCTCCGGGGCCTCTTCCGTAAGACGGAGGATCGAGGATAATGGCGTCATAAAAGCTTTCCCTTCGTATTTCTCTTTCAAGGAATTTCGCGCAATCATCAACTATCCAGCGAACGGGCTTTTCGGAAAGCTTTGAAAGCTCCGCGTTAACCCTTGCCCAGTGCACCATTCCCTTCGCCGCATCAACATGGCAGACGGAAGCTCCGGCAGACGCGGCCGCAAGGGTTGCTCCGCCGGTATATGCGAAAAGATTGAGAACGCGGATATTTCTTCCCGCTCCTTTTATCTTTTCGATCATCATATCCCAGTTTACCGCCTGTTCGGGGAAAAGGCCTGTATGTTTAAAACCGGTGGGACTTATTTTAAAAGTAAGATCCTTATAGCTCATTTCCCATTCTTCTGGAAGCTTTTTCGAAAATTCCCAATGGCCGCCGCCCTGGTTTGAACGAACGTATCTCGCGTCGGCGTTTTTCCAAAGCGGATTTGTCTTCGGAGTATTCCAGATGACCTGGGGATCCGGACGTATAAGGACTATATCTTTCCAGCGTTCAAGTCTTTCTCCGCCGGAACAATCTATAAGCTCATATTCTTTCCAATCTTTCGTATAGCGCATTTTTACCTCATTTAAGCATATTTTTAAGAGTTTCCGCACATTCGGAAAGAAGCGACTGTATTTTTTTCTCATCGCTTCCCTCTATCATAATTCGGATAAGCGGCTCTGTTCCGGAGGGACGTACCAAAATCCTTCCTTCTCCGCCGAGTCTTCCGGAAGCTATATTTATGTAAGCTCTTACCTCGGAATCGTCAAGGCGCTTTTTCATTTCGGGAGTGGCCTCGATATTTTCAAGCACCTGGGGATATTCTGTCATTACTTTTCTGAGTTCGGAAGCCGGAACTTTGCTCTTTTTTACCGTTTCCGCGAGCAAAAGGGCGGTAAGCTCCCCGTCTCCCGTTGTCATATAATCTTTTATGATTATGTGGCCGCTTTGTTCTCCGCCGAGCGAAGCGTTATATTTCAAAAGGCTTTCAAGAACGTATCTGTCGCCCACCTTTGTAGGATAACAGGTAAAGCCCTCTTTTTCGGCAAACTTGAAAAGTCCCATATTGCTCATGATCGTGGGAACGAAAATATTTCCGCGGAGCCTTCCCTCGCCGGCAAATCTCTTTGCGAGAATTGCCATCATAACGTCTCCGTCTATTTTGTTGCCTTTGTCATCAACGGCAATACACCTGTCGGCATCTCCGTCGAAAGCAACGCCGAGATCGAAGCCGCCGTTTTTGACAAATTCGGAAAGTCCTTCAATATGAAGCGAACCGCAATTATCGTTTACGTTTCTTCCGTTCGGGCAATCGTTTATAAAGCTTGCGTTCGCGCCGGTTTTTTCAAAAATCCTTTTCGCGATCTCATATGAAGCGCCATTCGCACAGTCCACCGCGATTTTAAATCCTTCAAGATTTCCTATTGCGGAAGAAATATGCTCAATGTATTTATCAACAGCGGCGCGGTTTTCGGTTATGCTTCCAACCTCTTCCGCCGCCGCAAGAAGAATTTTCTCTTTATAGATCTTTACCGCTTCGGTATCATCGGATTTGATATTTTCATTTCCGTCGTCGAGCACCATACTCTCTATCCTTGCTTCCTGCTCATCCGTAAGTTTGTATCCCGTCGCGCCGAAGCATTTTATTCCGTTATACTCGTAAGGGTTATGGCTCGCCGTTATCATAACGCCGCCGTCGGCTCCGGTTGCGACCGTAAGATATGCCACCGCGGGAGTGGGTACGACTCCGAGAAGCTCAACGTCGCAGCCTACGGAAGCAAAACCGGCACTCACAGCGGAAGAAAGCAATCCGCCGGAAAGCCTTGTATCTATTCCGAGGAGGATACGCGGTCTTTTGCCTGTATCCGCCCTTATTACAGTTCCTACGGAACGGGAGATAGCAACGGCAAGCTCAATTCCGAGTTTCTCGTTGGAAATCCCTCTTACTCCGTCAGTTCCGAACAGTTTTCCCAAAGGTCAGTCCTCCAATCTTATCTGTTCTGCACCGTATACCATATCCGGATTCGGCACGATACCGAGATGCTCATACGCAAGAGCGGTGGCACAGCGTCCTCTCGGCGTTCTCGAAAGGAAGCCTATCTGCATAAGGTAGGGTTCGTATACGTCTTCTATCGTAACGGCCTCTTCTCCTATTGCCGCGGCAAGAGTTTCAAGTCCCACCGGACCGCCGTTATAATTCTTTATCATCATTGTAAGAAGTCTTCTATCCACGGCGTCAAGGCCGAGTTCATCGACTTCAAGCCTCGAAAGTGCCTCCGCAGCTATCTCCTTCGTAATAACTCCGTCTCCCATTACCTGGGCGAAATCGCGCACTCTTTTAAGAAAGCGGTTTACTATTCGCGGAGTTCCGCGGCTTCTTCTCGCAAGCTCCAGAGCGCCCTCGTGCTCAACCTCAATCCCGAGTATACCGGCGCTTCTCTCCGCAATTCTGCAAAGCTCCTCCGGAGTATAGAGCTCAAGCCTTGCGATAACTCCGAAACGGTCCCGAAGCGGCGCGGAAAGCTGGCCCGCTCTCGTAGTCGCGCCGACGAGTGTAAAATGCGGCAAATCAACCCGGATAGACCTTGCCGAAGGGCCTTTGCCTACGATTATATCAAGGGCGTAATCCTCCATTGCCGGATACAGAACTTCCTCAACGCTCCTGTTCATACGGTGTATCTCATCAATAAACAGTATATCGTTTTCGTTGAGATTTGTGAGAAGCGCGGCAAGGTCGCCCGGCCGCTCAATGGCGGGGCCACTCGTTATTCTGAAGCCGACTCCCATCTCGTTGGCTATTATTTCG
>JAZLFU010000151.1:0-1386 GCA_045615915.1 Oscillospiraceae bacterium | reverse complement strand
CGCCGCTCTCGGAGCCGGAATCGATATTTCAAGACCCGAAGGACGTCTGATAGTTGATATCGGCGGCGGCACTACCGATATTGCGCTTCTTTCTCTTTCCGGTGTAGTTTGTAAGCACTCCATAAAAATAGCCGGGAACAGATTTGACGAGGAAATCATCAAATACGTCCGTCTTCATCACGAGCTTCTTATCGGTCAGCATATGGCGGAAGATGTTAAAAAGAACATTGGTACCTGCTGGAACTTTGACGACGACCGTACCTTTGAAGTAAAGGGAAGAAACCTTATAACCGGTCTTCCCGGAAGAGTTACCCTACATTGGAGTGAGCTTTCCGATATCTTCTACGACCTTGCTTCCCAGCTTGCCGCCGCAGTACAAAAGGTATGTGAAAAAACTCCTCCGGAGCTTGCCGGAGACGTAAAGACAAACGGTATCCTCCTCACCGGCGGCGGCGCCCTTATAAACGGAATTGACAAATATTTTTCAAACCGCTTCAATTTGAATTGCACCGTTGCGGAAAATCCGGAAGAATGCGTTGCCATCGGAACCGCACAGTCATTCAAGCTCGAAGGATATTTAAGGGACTGCGTTACCGAAGCAAATACAAGACTCCATGGATAACGGCATTACAGCAAAGATCTGTACGAACAAAGATAATGGCCTTATTAAAATCATTGCCTTCGTTACAATGCTTATAGACCATATAGGCTATATATTTTTCCCCGGATATATCATTTTCAGAATAATCGGCCGAATAGCCTTCCCTCTTTTTTCGTACTGTCTTGTTATTGGGTTTATATACACAAAAGACGTAAAGAAATACGCTTTAAGAATATTTTTGTTTGCGATTTTCACTCAACCGTTTTATACTCTTTTGTTCTTTCCCGACTTTGTATCCGAAATCAAATATCCGGAAAGCTTTCTTTCCGCTCAATTTTGGGCCGAAAATTTTATGTTAAACGTGGGTTTCACCCTTCTTTTGGGGCTTTTGGCTCTTTACGGAATAAAAAAACGCAAATATTTTATTACCGCAACTGCCGTTTTTCTCGGAGTTTTCGGGAATTTCGAATACGGGATATACGGAATCCTTTTGATTTTGGTTATGTACATGTTTATCGGAAATTCAAAAGAAAAATTTGGAATCGCCGTTGGAATTTTCCTCACGCTCGGATTTATTACGGAAAATTTCATCACCGAAAACGGAATATCTTTTCACCCGCAGGGATTTGCCGTTCTCGCGCTTCCTTTTATGCTATTTGAAACAAATTCAAATATAAAAATACCGCGGCTAATAAACTACGGATTTTATCCCTTGCATATAGCCGCGCTATATTTCATCAATACATGGCTGCAATAATTGCAGCCGTTTTTTAGGAGGCAAAAAT
>JAZLFU010000150.1:0-6923 GCA_045615915.1 Oscillospiraceae bacterium | reverse complement strand
AGGTTCCCACGATGAACTTATGGAGAAGAAAGGCGTATATTACAACCTTCAAAAAATGGCAACAATATAAAAGATCCCCGAAGTAAAAGCTTCGGGGATTTTTTATATCATTTCATTTTATCTCAAAGTTATATAAACCGTATATGCAATATACATTGCAACGCAAATTGCGCCTTCGAGCCTTCCTATCTTGTTATGGCTCTTGCAGATAAAGAACATTATGAGCGTTGAGATAAGAAGGAGCGCCGTATCTATCATAAGGATAACCGAAGAAGCAACTCCGCCGGTTATTGCCGCGGAAGTTCCGACTATCAGCAAAATATTGAAAATGTTTGAACCGACAACGTTTCCGAGAGCAAGGCCGCTGTCGCCTTTTCTTGCGGCAACAATGGAGGTTACAAGTTCGGGGAGGCTCGTTCCGATGGCGACTATCGTAAGCCCGATAAAAGTATCGCTCATTCCTATTGCCTTCGCAATAAGGGTTGCATTATCAACGACAAGGTTTCCGCCCCAGATTATCGCCACAGGGCCTAAAATCAAATAAACTATGGTTGTAAGTGCGCCGAGAGATTTTATTTCATCGCCCTCAAGACGGTTTTTCTGGGCATACCGAATAAGGACAAGAATATATGCGATAATTGCCGCTACAAGCAATATACCTTCGATACGGCTTATAGTTCCGTCAATCATCATAACAAGAAGGACTGCCGCCGCGCCGAAACTCCACCAGATATCGCGCTTTACTATTATCTGTTCGGTCATCATCGGGCATATTACAGCCGAAATGCCGACTACCACCAAAAGATTGAACATATTGGAGCCTATTACGTTGCTTAAACAGATATCATTATTTCCGGAAAGGCTTGCAGAAAGGCTTACAGAAAGCTCCGGAAGACTTGTACCCAAAGCGACTACAGTAAGTCCGACTATTACAGAAGGTATCTTCAAAAGCTTCGCAACGGAGGAAGCTCCGTCAACAAAGAAATCCGCACCTTTTATAAGCAGCACGAAACCTAGTACAAGCAATAAATACATCATATAATATAAATCTCCTTTTCCGGCAAAATCGGCATAAAAATAACAAGCCATTTGCCACCTTAATAGTGCCAAAAGTCTTGTTGCTTACTACGAAATCCGGTCTTTCGACGTGATGACGAATATCGTAACGCCAATATCGGCGCCAACTACTCCCTAATGTGTGTAATATTCTATCATCTTTTTATTATTTTGTCAACAAAAAAGCCTCCCTTTAAAAATAGAGTCTTTATATATTCAGTTATCAACCGCAATGTCTGAATCCTCAATCGCAGATAGTACAGCCGCCTTCATGACGGAGGAGTTTTCCACAATCCGGGCAATAGAGCTTATTATCCGCGCCCAAAACAGGTTTGTTTCCGGAGCCTTGAGCCACGGGAGCTTTTTGTTCCTCGTTTTCGACACCGGGTTTAATGCCCATATCGTACTTGGACATCTTTTCGATAGTTCTTGCTATTGCGTCCGGGCAGGAAGTGCATTTTAATCCTGGCTGACGAACAGTCGTCGGGCAGCGAATGCCTTTAAGCTGGGAAAGAATTTCATCAATGGAAATTCCCGCACGGAGAGCAATGGAAACAAGTCTTGCGGTAGCCTCGGACTGGGAAGGACAGCCGCCGCCTTTACCGGTACTCGTAAATACTTCGCAGATACCGTTTTCATCGCGGTTTACGGTGATAAAGAGGCTTCCGCAGCCTATCTTGATCTTTTCGGTCGCGCCCCATGTCATAGTAGGTCTCGGTCTCGGAACTATATTATTATATACCGGAGCGGGAACAGTCTTTTCATCTTTCTTTACGGTTCCGGTGGTAAGGACCTGGCTATCACGGCTTCCGTCGCGATAAACGGTAGTACCCTTGCAGCCAAGTCTATATGCAAGAAGATACGCTTCTTTTACTTCATCTCTTGTTGCGGAATTCGGGAAGTTAATGGTCTTTGATACTGCGTTATCCGTATATTTCTGGAATGCCGCCTGAATTCTTATATGCCATTCCGGGCTGATATCATGCGCACAGACAAATACACGCTTGATATCCTCCGGGATCTCCTCAATATGAGCGAGAGTGCCTTCATCGGCAATACGCTGCATAAGTTCTTCGGAATAAATTCCGCGCTCTTTAAGTCTTTCAACAAGGAGATCGTTGCAAACGAGGAGCTTGTCGCCATCCATTACGTTCTTTGTGAAAGCATAGGCGAAAAGAGGCTCGCAGCCGCCGGAAGCATCGGCAATAATCGAAATCGTTCCAGTGGGCGCAATAGTCGTGATCGTTGCGTTGCGGATCTTTACTCCCTGCTCGCAGAATACGGAATCTTCCCATGCCGGGAAAGTTCCTCTCTCCCTCGCAAGCTCCATAGAAGCTTTTCTTCCTTCAAGCTGAATAAGGCTCATAACCTCTTCCGCTACCTGTTCGGCTTCAACGGAGTTATAAGGAACGTCAAGTTTAAGAAGCATATCCGCAAAGCCCATTACTCCGAGACCTATCTTACGGGTATTTCTCGTTGTTTCGTCAATTTTGGGAAGCGGATAATGGTTTACGTCAATTACGTTATCGAGGAAATGTACCGCATTATGTACTATTTCGGAAAGTTTATCGTAATCAATGGAATTTACTCCATCCTCTTCGGTTATGCAAACGGCAAGGTTTATGCTTCCGAGGTTGCAGGCTTCAAAAGGAAGAAGCGGCTGTTCTCCGCAGGGGTTGGTGCTTTCAATCTCACCGAGAGCGGGAGTCGGGTTATGTCTGTTCATTTCATCAATGAAGACTACTCCGGGCTCGCCGTTTCTCCATGCGGCATCAACGATTTTTTCAAATACCTCTCTTGCGTCAAGAGTTCCGCAGACATCACCGGTATGGGGAGCAATAAGCTCGTATTCGGTACCGTCTTCAACCGCCCGCATAAATTTATCGGTAATTGCAACAGAGATATTGAAGTTGTTTATTTCATTATTATTTTCTTTGCAATCAATAAATTTGAGGATATCGGGATGGTCTATACGGAGCATACCCATATTGGCTCCACGTCTTGTTCCGCCCTGTTTTACAGCTTCGGTTGCGGCATTGAATACCTTCATAAAGCTAACGGGACCGGAAGCTACTCCGCCGGTGGAACGGACTATACTACCCTCCGGACGAAGTCTTGAAAAGGAAAATCCCGTACCGCCGCCGGACTGATGAACAAGTGCGGCATATTTTACAGTATCGAAAATTTCAGACATACTGTCCTTTACGGGAAGTACGAAACACGCGGAAAGCTGACCGAGAGGTCTTCCCGCATTCATAAGTGTCGGAGAGTTGGGCATAAACTCACAGTCCGTCATCATATCATAGAATTTATCTTCAAGCTCCTGTACTTCCTCTTCGCTTTTTCCGTATGCGGTATCGGCGAAAGCTATCGTACTGGCAACACGGCGGAAAAGCTCTTCAATGCTTTCAACAACGTTTCCGTCGCCGTCTTTTGCAAGATATCTTCTTTCAAGAACTGTTTTTGCGTTTTGGGTAAACAACATTTCTCGATATTCCTCCATTCTTCTTTTTCTTTTCCTTAATAGTCCTATTATATCATTACTGTACCTACATACACAAGAGATTTTTTATATAATTTCAAGTATATCTGTTTTAGTCAAAATACAGCCCCACAATTTGTATAAAAAAGACTCTATCCAACAAAACAGAGCCTTTTAATTACATATATTGGTAACGTTTTCTGTATTTGAAAACAAAGAATGCCACCACTATGAAGGACAATATTTCCGCAACGGTCATTGACCACCAGATACCGTCAACTCCTAAAAGTTCAGCCATAACAATTACCGAAACTATCTGGAACACCATTGTTCTGATAAATGATATCAAAGCTGAAACAAGTCCGTTATTGAGCGCCGTAAAAAACGATGAGCCAAAGAAGTTAAAGCCGGAAAATATAAAGCCCACAGCCATTATTCTTGATCCGTGTACGGTCAAATTAAGCAGTTTTTCATTATATCCGATAAATATCATGGCGAGCGGTCTCGCAAATACGATTGCCAGCAATGACAGTAACGCACCGGAAATCCCGATTATCACGACACTTTTTCTTAAAAGATTTTTTATCTCATCGGTATTTTTTGCTCCGAAATTGAAGCTGATAACCGGAGCGCTTCCCATACAGTAGCCGAAAAATACGGCAAAAAATATGAAGCTCGTATACATCATGATTCCGTAGGCGGAAACTCCGTCCTGCCCGAGATATTTCATTAGCTCGAGGTTGAATACTATACTTACAACAGAAGCGGAAATATTGGAAACGAACTCGGAAGAACCGTTTGTAAATATTTTAAAAAGTACATAAAAATCAAAACGCGGCTTTTCGAAATGCAAAAGGCTGTTATTTTTTATCGTAAAATAGAAAAGCGGAACAACCGTGCCGACGACCTGACTAAAAACAGTTGCCCAGGCCGCGCCGTCAAGCCCCCATTTCAAAACGCCTACGGTTACATAATCCATTATCATATTCGTAATTCCGGCGCCAACCGTAACGATAAATCCGAGGCGGGGTTTTCCTGCCGTTATCATAAGCCCCTGGAACATACTTTGGAGCGTATATGTAAAAAGCCCCAAAAGGAGTATACTTCCATAGCTTACGCAATATTCGAGCATATTTTCATCCGCACCCATAAGTATTGATATCTCTTCGATATAAACCATACTTATGGAGGAACAAATTGCCGAAAGCACAAAAGTTACTATTGCGACCATTGAAAAATACTCATTTGCTTTTTTGCTGTCGCCCTCGCCGAGAGTTTTTCCGATAACTGCGCTTCCGCCTGCGCCCATCATGAAACCTATTGCCGACAGGATCTGGATAAACGGCCAAATAAGATTCAAGGCGGCAAAAGGCGTTTCGCCCACATAATTTGACACAAAAAAGCCATCCACAACGCCATATATGGATGTAAAAACCATCATAAATATCGTTGGGATAGTAAAACGTATGAGCTTTTTATATGTAAAATGTTCGCAAAGCGAAATATCCATAAATATCTCCCGTCTTCTAAGCAATATACTAAATTATAATATATGTAGACTTTTATGTCAACAAAAGAGAGAAGAAGCATTTCCTTCTCTTCTTTTTTAAAGAAACGGCCGCATTTCTTTTGCCAAATTTTCTTCGATATATATAAGCTTTTTCGCAATATCCTTTGCAGATTCATCCGCCGCCTTATATTGATTGAGATACTGTGAAAGAGATTTTATTCCCATATTACAGCCGTCTGTAATCAAATCTGCGGCGTTTTTATCCGACTTCGATACAATCATTGTAACATTGGTTTTTATTTTTGACATTCCCTGAATTACCGGGCTTGGATCCTTTCCTTCATCTCTAAAACGGTGAAGAGCTTCCTCTATCTCATTTTTCAGTACGGCGTGCTCGTCTTTGCTCTTGTTTAACGCATTTTTCAGTTCGGAATCAGAAACGTAAACGAGCACGTCATTTATTGAATCCATACCTATTTCTATTCCCGAATCACATTCTCTTAAAAGTTTTATCGTATCTTCTTCTATCATAAAATTATCCTCCTTGCATTTTAACAACAGTATTCCCAAAACGCAAAGAAAATAAACCCCAAAAATAAAAAATGCCGCTGTTTCGCGGCACTTTTTGTATATGTATATTTTTTATTTGGAACCGGTTGCGACAAAAGGAGCAATAGAACCGGCAACGGAACTGATAGGCATAGTTTGGAGAATTACCTTTCCGGGACCTTTAACAATGGTATTGAAAATTCCCTCTCCGCCGAAAAGCATATTTTTAACTCCGGGAACGGTTACTATATCCATTGAGCACGTCGAACTCATAGCGGCAAGATAACCGGTATCGACTATCATAGACTGCCCCGCTTCAAGGTCGTATTCAACAGCGGCGCCATCTATTTCAATAAATGCTTTTCCGTTTCCGGAAAGGCGCTGCATAATAAATCCTTCGCCGCCGAAAAGGCCCGCTCCGAATTTCTTCTGGAAATGAACGGAAAGCTCAACTCCGGTTTCACTTGCAAGGAAGCCGCTTTTCTGAACAATTATTTCGTTTCCGGGAGCGATATCGAATACTCTTATTGAACCCGGAAAACTTGAAGCGAAAGTAATTTCGCCTTTTCCTCCGATTGCGGTATAGCGGTTCTGGAAAAGAGCTTCGCCGGCAAACATTCTTCCGAGCGCTTTTCCTATTCCGCCGTTGCTTGTGGTTTCCATTTTCATATTCTGGCTCATCCAGCTCATACTGCCGCGCTCGGTAATCATCGTTTCGTTTGACTCAAGTTCGCAGACTACTGCCGGAAGATCTCCTCCGATAATTTTATATTGCATAGCAATTCCTCCTGAAAATAGATTTTCAAATATATATTTTATTATATCAAAATTTTTTTCGTAAGTCTATACGTAAACACAAAAAACTCTTTACAATTTCTGTAAATAGCCTTTTTCACTCCATCTTTTTTGCCTCTTTTATAAGGTAACTCATTTTTGCTTTTTGAGCATTGTATTCATAAATAATCGAATCCAGAAGATATTCATCGGTTACCATATTAAAGCAGATTTCGTTCTGTTTCATTTCCTGTTCAAGTTTTTCAATGTTTTCCCTCAATTCGTTAATTTCTTTTTCGCGGAGTTTTTTCTTTTTTCTGTCAGCCAGATTTTTGAGCAATTTCATAAAATTCGCCTCCGAACATATATTTATGAAATATCTTTGGCTGATATGAAATTCTTTAATCAAACATTTGACAAACACCCGTACACTTGTTATAATTATTAAGCCAAATATTTCGAGGTGTAGCGCAATTGGTAGCGCGCCTGCTTTGGGCATAATATGCGATGCGCTGCCTGTGGCAGATACAGCGAGCGTATTATGGCGCCGCG
>JAZLFU010000149.1:0-3906 GCA_045615915.1 Oscillospiraceae bacterium | reverse complement strand
CCTCTCTCGGAGTAAGGGTTTTGAGAACGTCGGCAAGCTGTTCTTTAAGAAGCGCATGGGAAGCGGCATCGACCGGAGCGAGTGCGCCGTCATCTGCGATAAAATCACCGAGATGGCTGTCATCCTCTTCACCGATAGGAGTTTCGAGGGAGACCGGCTCCTGGGCAACTCTCATGATCTCGCGCACCTTCTCCGCCGGCATTTCAAGCTCGACGGCTATTTCTTCGGCGGTAGGCTCTCTTCCGTTCTGGTGAAGAAGGGTGGAACTTACCTTTTTTACTTTATTTATGGTTTCGACCATATGAACTGGAATACGGATAGTTCTTGCCTGGTCCGCGATGGCTCTTGTAATAGCCTGTCTTATCCACCATGTCGCGTAGGTCGAAAACTTGAAACCTTTGGTATGGTCGAATTTTTCAACCGCCTTTATAAGCCCGAGGTTGCCCTCCTGGATAAGGTCGAGGAACTGCATTCCTCTTCCGACGTATCTCTTTGCAATACTTACGACAAGACGGAGGTTCGCTTCGGAAAGGCGTTTTCTCGCATAAGGATCGCCCTCGCTCATACGCTGGGCAAGCTCCACCTCCTCATCCGCGGTAAGGAGCGGAACTCTTCCTATCTCTTTGAGGTAGACTTTAACCGGGTCATCTATGCTGATGCCTTCGATGACCATTCCGTCATCATCTATCTCCTCGCCTTCGATATCGGACATATCAAGCCCGATATCAACATCCGCGTTATAGTCCTCGATTATCTCGATACCGGCGCTTTCAAACATATCGTAGAGCTTGTCTATCTGTTCGACCTCAAAATCCATATCCTCGATAAAATCGGTTATTTCTTTTGTTGTGAGTTTGCCTTTGCTTTTTCCGAACTCCATAAGTTCGGAAAGCGCTGTTTTTCTTTCTGACATTTTAACATTCCTCCTGAAATACCCTATTTCCCTTGTTTTTCCTGCCGCATACGCTCGATATATTCGGTGAGCTCTGTTCCCGAAAGACTTCCTATTTCCGCATCGCTTTTCTTGTTTCTAAGTTTGAGCATCGTGCCCGCGGCGTCAATGGCGTCCTCCGAAGAATATTGGTGCTCACGGGCAAGGCTGAATATCCTTGCCGCCGCGTTCTGCTCCTCAAGGGTGAAATCCTCACCGAATACGGAGAGCGTTACTTCGCAGCCGTTATTAAGCGTATCCAAAATCTTTACGTATATTTTTCTGTAAAGCTCGCAAACGAAATCCGACGGCGAGATCTTACAGATAACGTCCTTTGCTGTTTCCGGGTTGCGGTACAGAGCGCCTATCAGTCTTTCCTCCGCTGCCGCCGCGCCCGGATTTTTCATTTTTTCCGGAACCGCGCCGGAAAAACGCATATCTCTTTCCGCGTTTATTGTGCCCCGTTTTGTTTCCGCTTTTACTTTGCGGCGTATCTTCGACTGCACCTGACTTAATATTCCGTCCTTCGTCGTTCCGTAGTCCGAGGCAAGTTTTGCCGCCCAGACTTCCCGTTCGAGCGGATTTTTCATATTCGAAAGCAGATTTACCGCCTCTTTGAGCGCTTCTATCTTGCCTTCGGGAGTTTCCGTATCGTATTTCGAGCCGATTTTCCCAAGCTCGTATTCAACGGCGCCGGCGCTTTCTTCGATAAGCTTTTTAAAACGTGCTCCGCCGTATTTCTTTATAAATTCATCCGGATCCTTGGCTCCGTTTATGGTGAGCACCCTTGCCCTTATACCGACTTCATCAAGAAGCCCCATCGCGCGCTTTGTCGCTTTCTGGCCCGCTTCATCGGAATCATACGCGAGCACCGCTTCGTCAACGTAGCTCGAAGCAAGACGGCACTGGTCAGCGGTAAGAGAAGTCCCGAGGGACGCCACCGCTTCAGTAAAGCCCGCCTGGTGCATTGAGATAACGTCCATATATCCTTCGCACATTATAAGGTGATCGAGCTTCGTGTTTTTCTTCGCGAAATTGAGGGCAAAAAGATTCTTCGTCTTTTTAAATACCGGCGTATCCGGACTGTTGAGGTACTTCGGGCCGTCCCCGGTCATCTTCCTCCCGCCGAAGCCTATTACGTTTCCCCGAAGATCGATTATCGGGAACATAACTCTATCGCGGAAAAGGTCGTAATAGCCGCCGTTTCTGCCCTTTCTCGCAAGGCAGGCGGTTTCCATTTCCTCGTAGCTGTAACCTTTGCCGTGCAAAAGATCCGTAAGCTTCGACCATTCCGGCGGAGCATATCCCAAGCCGAAATGCTTTATCGTTTTAGGCAAAAGTCCGCGCCCGGTCAGGTATCCGAGAGCCGTTTTTCCTTTTTCGCCTATGAGATTTTCGTAATAGAAACGCGCCGCTTCCCTGTTCATTTCTAGTATCTTCACTTTGAGCGCCGCAGTTTTATCCTCCGTACCATCCTCCGGCACTTCAAGACCGGCGCGCTCCGCAAGAAACTTTACCGCCTCGACATATTCGAGATTTTCTATTCTGCGGATAAAACCGATAACATCTCCGCCGGCACCGCAGCCGAAGCAATAGAAGGACTGGCTTTCGGGATATACGGTGAAAGAGCCGGTCTTTTCCGAATGGAACGGGCAAAGCCCTGTCAGTATCCTGCCGCGGCGGCGAAGCTGAACGTAAGAGGAAACCACATCCTCTATATCGCAATGCAGTTTAAGTTCTTCAATAAAGCTTTGCGGTATCATTTTTCCGGCTCCTTTCTTTTGAAAATTGTTTTGGTGGGCTTCTCTCCCTTGTGTAAAGGGAGGCAAAGACGACATCAATTTACCTTGTTGGGAATTGCGGGCAAGCACAGCTCGCCCCTACGGAAAACTTCTTATTTTCCTTTGACAAGGGACGCAATTACTCTTTGCTCCAGCCTTTCGGAACAAAGAATTCGTTGTAGGTCTTTATCGCGTAGCGGTCGCTCATTCCGCTTATGTAGTCGCAGACGGCACGTTCAAGTCCGTCCCGAAGCGCTATCGCTTCATATTCCGCGGGCATTGCACCCGGCTCGTCAAGAAAAAAATTATAGAGCGACTTTACAAGATTTTTGACTTTCTCCTCCTGGGAGCGTGCCGCGGAGCTCATATATACCGCGTCAAACATAAATTCTTCCAAAAGGCGGCTTGCTTCGGCGACCTCCGGCTCCATAGCTATATCTTCTCCGCTGTTTTCGATAACGGAATTTATCATTGTGGAAAGGCGCTCTGTCGCGGTATCGCCGAGAATCGCCTTTATCTCCGCCGGAACGACATCCTCCGACATAACGCCCGCTCTCACCGCGTCCTCAAAATCGTGATGAGCGTACGCGAAATGGTCGGCAAGCTTTACTATTCTTCCCTCCAAAGTGGCGGCAGGCTCTCCCTTCGTGTGGTGAACGATACCGTCGCGCACCTCCCATGTGAGGTCAAGACCTGCTCCGTCCCTCTCCAGAACGTCGACAACGCGAAGGCTCTGTTCGTAGTGATGGAAGCCGAGGGGACATATCTCATCGAGGGCACGTTCCCCGGAATGACCGAAAGGCGTATGGCCGAGGTCATGGCCGAGAGCTATCGCCTCCGTAAGGTTTTCGTTGAGCCGGAGCGCCACCGCCATAGTCCTGGCTATCTGGGCGACTTCGAGGGTATGGGTAAGACGGGTACGGTAATGGTCGCCCTCCGGACTGAAAAACACCTGGGTTTTGTGCATAAGGCGGCGGAAGGCTTTACAATGGATTATTCTGTCCCTGTCGCGCTGATACTCCGTACGGATATCGTCGGGAGAAAGCTCCCTCGCTCTGCCTTTCGTTTCCGAGGAAAACGAAGCGTAGGGTGAAAGAGTTTCACGCTCACGCTGTTCTATCATCTCACGAACGGTCATATATTCCGCCTCCTTTTCTTACCATATATACGCCGTAAAACGGCAGATTTCTTTTT
>JAZLFU010000148.1:0-2159 GCA_045615915.1 Oscillospiraceae bacterium | reverse complement strand
GGGAGAAGAGCGGGCAATCGTATCTAATATTGCCGGAACAACCCGTGATGCTACTGATACCGAAGTCGAAAATAAATACGGAAAATTTGTACTTATTGATACAGCGGGAATACGCCGCAAGAGCAAGGTAGATGATGAAGTAGAAAAGTACAGCGTACTCCGTTCATATATGTCTGTGGACAGGAGCGACGTCTGTGTTATCATGATAGATGCTACGGAAGGATTTACAGAGCAGGACAGCAAGGTCGCAGGATATGCTCATGAGCAGGGAAAAGCATGTGTAATAGCAATAAATAAGTGGGATGCCATTGAAAAAGACGGGAACACGATGAATGAGTTTACCAAAAAGCTACAAACGGATTTCAGCTTTATGTCATATGCTCCTTTTGTGTTTATTTCTGCGCTTACCGGTCAAAGGATAGATAAGCTTTTTGAACTTATAATGTCTACCTATGAACAGAACTGCAGAAGAATTTCTACCGGTATGCTTAATGATATGCTCTCGTACGCTACTGCGAAAGTACAGCCGCCGTCTGATAAAGGAAAAAGGCTTAAAATTTATTATATTACGCAGGCGTCTGCAAAACCTCCGACGTTTGTTGTATTTTGCAACCGTTCGGATTTGTTCCATTTTTCTTATCAAAGATATATTGAAAATCAGATAAGGGAAACTTTTGGACTTACGGGAACACCTATAAAAATGGTTATTCGCGAAAGAGGAAAAGATAAAGGCTGATTTTCCGGAGGTATATAATTTTGAACAGTATTTTATCTGTTGTTCTTTTATGTATTGCAGTAGGTTTGGCTTCTTATTTAATAGGAAGCTGTAACATGGCTATACTTATATCAAAGTATCATAAGATGAAAGATATAAGGGATTTCGGGAGCGGAAACGCCGGTATGACAAATATGTTAAGAACTTTCGGAATGAAAGCGGCTATATTTACTTTTACGGGAGATTTTTTAAAGGGTGCATTAGCGGTATCTCTTTCAAGAGTTATTTTGAAAAATTTCGAAATGCCTTTTGATATAGGATATGTTGCAGCTATATTTGTAGTTTTAGGACATATTTTTCCGATTTATTTTAAATTTAACGGAGGAAAAGGAGTTGCAACCGCTTTCGGAGCAATGTTTATGTTAAATAGCATGGCATTTTTTACCATTCTTATAGGTCTTGTTCCGATGGTATTTATTATTAGAATAGTGTCAGCGGTATCTATTTGCGGTGCGGCAATGTATCCGGTATTGATTTTCCTTATATCCTATCTTTCGGAAGGAGATTTGGTACATGTCATAATTCCGAATACGTTCTTTTCAATAATAATTTCGGCTTTAACTTTCTATGCGCATAGGGAGAATATAAAGCGGTTAAGAAACGGAACTGAAAGATTTTTCGGAGATAAGAAAGATGAAAACTGATTTATTGCTCGGAAAAACTAAATTTTCCGCAAAAACGAAAAAAATAATTTCTACGGTTTGCATTACGCTTTCCGTTTGTGGGATTTTTATTTGGTTTGCCAAAGGAATAGATATATATGCATCGGAAAAAATGAGAGAGAATTTGACTTATATATACGTAATGTATTCGATTTTTCCTATATTTTCGATTATTTTTGGTGCTTTGAGAATTAAGAATATATTAAAAGAATCAAACGGAGAAGAAGAAATCAAAGAAGATATAATTGAAAATGAGCAATAAAAAAAGAGACGGACATAAACCGTCTCTTTTTACGTTTATTATTACTTAACTGAAAACACCCCTATTATCAACTTAGATAATAGGGGTAAAATCAAGCTAAATATAATTGATGTCAGATTGCGCGAGTAACTTTGCCAGAGCGCAAGCAACGAGTGCAAGCGTATACATGGCAAGGTTTACCATCAACAAGAGCTTTTACACGACGAACATTAGCTTTCCAGGTTCTGTTAGAACGTCTGTGGGAATGGGATACTTTAATACCGAAAGAAACACCTTTTCCGCAGAAATCACATTTTGCCATAGTGGCACCTCCTTTATTCTCAGAAGTTAACATTTTTAGTTTATCAGATATTGTTAAAAAATGCAAGTAAAATATTTATAAAAATAAAAATTTTTTAAAAAAATATTGTAAAATTGCGTTTTATAACGAAAGTTTGTATTATAGGATTTAAAATATGCC
>JAZLFU010000147.1:0-4382 GCA_045615915.1 Oscillospiraceae bacterium | reverse complement strand
AAGTGCCGAACCATATTTTCAAATTCCTTACTGTTGCGGGCTTGCTTATTCTCTGTATTTCAAGCGGAGTTCAGGGCATACTGAAAGACTGTATGTCAACCTGGGTACCGACTTTTATTACGGATATGTTCGATTTGGGTTCCGTAATATCTATCCTTACAGGAACAATGCTCCCGATATTCGGACTTTTCGGCCCCTATTTTGCAAATAAGCTTCTTATGAAAACAAGAGATGAGCTTTCTTCTCTTTTTGTCCTTTTTGCGGTATCAGCAGCAGCTCTTGCCGTGCTCATGTTCTTTGGTAAATATTCGCTTATCATTTCCATTGTTGCTCTCGCAATAACCTATGCGTGCTCATTGGGACAAAATATGTTCACTGTCGGAAGCATACCCATGTATTTCAGTAAAGTCGGCAAGGTTTCGATAATCACCGGAATAATGGAAGCAACATCTTATTTGGGAACCGCCTCTCTTACTTTTATTACGGGACATCTCGTTGAAAACTTCGGCTGGACTTTCGTAATGGTGGTCTGGTTTGCTCTTGCGGTTATTGCCGCCGCCGCAACGGTATTTGCGAAACGCCGTTGGAACAAATTCCGCCGCAACCTGTTCTGATATCAAAATATTGTTTTTTTCCAAACTTTCTCTTGACAACGCTTTTTTAATGTGGTAATATATACCTTGCGCGAAAAAAGCGCTATGCGTTGTTAGCTCAGCTGGATAGAGTGACTGGCTACGAACCAGTAGGCCGAGGGTTCGAGTCCCCCACAGCGCACCATTGAAAAATGCCTTAAACATCACGTTTAAGGCATTTTCTTTTTTTATTGATTTGTATCGAAAAAAGCTGAAACAGAACAGAAACAGAACAAACGGATTGTCTTTCCTTTTATAAAGTGCTATAATGCGGATGGAAATAAAATAACAGAAAGAGGGATAGAAATGAAAGAACTGTCTTTACGTCTGGCTGCGGTGTTCATTGCCGTCATCTGCCTTTTCAGCGGGTGCGCCGAAAAAGAAGAGCCGGTTTCCGAAACAGATACTTCAATACCGGAGACCGAAACGGTAACCGATGTCGAACCGGAAGAAGAACCGGAAACGCTTGTATTTGAAAAACAGGCGCTCTCGCTTGATGAGATCTTCTCCGACGCCAATGAGCTGCATAAAAAACTGGTAACGAGAAACGATTATGAGGGATATGAGGAATTCGTTTCCTATGACAGCGGGAGAGACGTTCTTACCGACGCGGAAGTAAAAATGCTCATGAAGGAAAAAAATGACCCAGATTCCCTTACAAAAGAACAGGCGCTCGAGGATATCGACTATCTTTTCCGTATCCTCCGCTCCACTTTTGCCGAATATGATTATTTCGGCAGGGAAAATTTTGAAAATGCCAGGAAAGAGCTGGAAGACGAAATTTCAAAGAGAGATTCCATAACGAATAAAGGATTCGTAGCGCTGGCCAATGAAAAACTTTCCTTTATTATCGACCGCCACAGCGATATCGGCGCCCATCACAAATGCGGACCCGAATGGAAATCGGCGATTAGCTCCGATATTTCGTTCCTCTCTGACGACAAGGGATTTTTCGCGGTTTCGGGAGCGGAAAAATGGTATTACAAGGGTGCTTCCGATGAAAATATCCTCATTACGAAGGTCCTTCACGGCGATGGGATAGTTGATTACGCTCCGGTGCTCTGGGCGAAGGAAGAGGAAATAAAAGACAGCGGATATCTGCTCTATCTGGAAAGCGAAACGGGAGAGACGGTCGATCTGCCCTTAAAATTCACCGAATGCGTAAATTATAATGAAACACCGATCTACGAAACGGACTACGTATTCGCCGAAAGCGAGCATAACGCCTACGTCAGCATCCGGAATTTCACAAAGCAGGATATCAATAACGTCCATAACAACCGGAAAGAAGTCGAAAAAGTCGAGGCGGAAGCCTATAAAATCAACGGACATGATTCTGTCATCATGGATATGCGTTCCAATGGAGGCGGAACATTCGAAGTTGACAAGTGGTTCTACAACTGGCTGGGGCAGGTCCCCAAATGCTCTAATCTATGGTGCGAACTGAACAGCCGGTATCTGAAAATCTATAAAGGATTCCTTGCCGATAGGCTGTCGTCCTATAACGTTGTGAAAACGAACGGGAAAACCGTCGAGAACAAGGACAGAAAGATCTTTGTCCTCATGGACCGGAATAACGGCTCGTGGGGAGAAGATATCCTGAGCATGATGAAAACCATTGAGAACGTACTGATCATAGGCTCCAATTCCGGCGGCTATCAGATCGGAGGCAATGTGGCAAAATTGTATCTGCCGAATTCCGGTATGCTCGTCGGAGTCAGTACCAAAATGGAGTTCCGTATAGTGGGCATGGAAAACATTGACGGAAAAGGTTACGCGCCGGATATATGGTGCGACCCGAAGGAAGCGGTCGGCTCCGTCATAAAGATGATGGAATATTACGGACTTTCAAATGCGGAGGAACTGGATGCTTTCTCGAAAAACATTGAAGACAGTACCGAGATTGCGAAGCTCGAAGATCCCGAAATAACGCTTTGGTTTGAGGGTGTCATTATAAAAGCCGGTGATGGATTCGGAAACAACAAGCCCAATCTTGCCGTTGGCGTTCAAGTAAATGGAAAAGGAACAAAAAGTTTTGAGGTTACAAACGACAACCCGAAAGCGTGCAATATCTATAAAGGTGAGGACGGCAGAGTCCATATCGAACAGACTTCAGATGAAATTTCCGCATGGTTCGGCATCACGGTGGGAGAAAAAACCTCAAAATTTCACGTCCATCTTTCCGCAGCTGATGACAGCAGCAAGGGAAGAACGGATATCGGGATCGTTCTTGTTTTTTCTGGAGAACATGAACTCGTTGAGGGAGAATTTTTCGGTGATGCCACCCCGTATAACGTGGCGGAAGTATTCCTGGACGGAAATAAGATCACGGATTATGAAATAGTAAATGAGAATCCGGAGTATGGCGATATCTATTCCGTTTCTGACGGACGGCTTTTTATCGACAAAAAAGAGAAATACAAAGATATCGTTTTTCGTATCATCATCGGAGAAAAATCCGCGGAATTCAAGGTACATACCGGAAATTTCCCGAAAAACTGACGGCGGGTTTCATGGTGTTTTGCTTTGCAATCCCGGCATTTTCTTTGCGCCGCAAAGTTCTTGCATAAATATTTTTATAACCGATTTCAAAAAAGCTCTTTTGTCAATACGGCAAAAGAGCTTTTTATTACGTTGATTGATTTTTTATATTCCGAGTATGAATTTCGCAAAATTGAAATAGATGATAAGGGACATTGCGTCAACGATGGTCGTTATGAACGGAGAAGCCATAACCGCCGGGTCAAAGCCGAGCTTTTTTGCAATAAGAGGCATTGTACAGCCCACTACCTTCGAGCATATTATCGTAAGCAAAAGCGTAAGGCTTACAACCACCGCCACGGAAACCGTTATGCCGTCATTTCCGAGCAGCATACCGTCGAAAAGCATTATCTTTGCAAAGCTTACAACGGCAAGGGTAATTCCGCAAAGAATTGCAACTCTGCATTCTTTCCAAACGACTTTCAGCAAATCATCAAATTCTATTTCCTGAAGCGAAATACCGCGGATGACCGTTACCGAAGCCTGGGAACCGCAGTTACCGCCGGTATCCATAAGCATAGGTATAAACGCCGTAAGAGCAACGTAAACTGCAAGAGCGTCTTCAAATCCCGTTATTATCATACCGGTAAACGTCGCCGAAATCATGAGCAAAAGAAGCCAGGGAATACGGGATTTCCAGATATCAAAAACTCCGGTACGAAGATAAGGTTTATCGGAAGGCGTGATAGCCGCCATCTTTTCGATATCCTCGGTCGCCTCTTCCTCCATAACATCGATAGCATCATCGAAAGTTACGATACCGACTATACGGTTTTCCGAATCCACAACGGGCATAGCGTCAAAGTCGTATTTACTCATATCCTGGGCAACGGTCTCTTTATCCTCATGGGTACCGACGCTTATTACCTGGGTATCCATAATATCGCCGATTTTCATATTCTGGTCTTTTTCGAGTACCAGCGTTCTTATTGTAACGTATCCCAAAAGATGGCGGCTGCCATCGGTAACGTAAGATACGTTTATGGTTTCCGAATCATCGCCGTTTCTGCGTATTACTTCAAACGCATCGGCAACCGTCATATCTCTCCGGAGCTTAATAAACTCCGTTGTCATTATCGAACCTGCGGAATCCTCCGGATACTGCAAAAGCTTGTTTATATCCTTTCGCGTATCCGGATCGGAATATTTAAGGATACGCTTTACAACGTTCGCGGGCATTTCCTCGATAATATCAACCGTATCATCAAG
>JAZLFU010000146.1:0-2405 GCA_045615915.1 Oscillospiraceae bacterium | reverse complement strand
TTTATTCGATCTTTAGTGGAATAAATTTCAAATTGTCTGCTGAAATCAGTCTAAAATCTATTCCCATATAATTTCCCTCGGTCGCCAAACTCTTTGAAGCACCATGTAAATGTCCGTAATATACTTTTTTTATTCCGTAATTTTTCAATACGTCAATTATATTAGGAACCATTTCATTGGCGTATACCGGAGGATAATGGAGAAAAACTATTTTCTCTATATCTCCGAATTGCTCCGAATCTTTTATTGAAAGTTCAAGTCTTGCGGCTTCGCGTTTTGATATTTTAATATCATGAGCTTCATTAGGCATAAAAACCCAGCCTCTTGTACCGCAAATTGCAATATCTTCACAAAGTATAGAATTATTATGAAGAATTTTAAATGTTTTTAATCCGTTATCCGAAAGAAATTTTTCTATTTTGGAACGTGTATTCCACCAATAATCGTGATTTCCTTTAAGCAATATTTTTTGTCCCGGAAGAGATTCAACAAATTTAAAATCCGGAAGTGCTTCATCAAAATCAATTCCCCAAGAAAAATCTCCGGGAATAATAACCGTATCCTCCGGATTTATATTATTTTTCCAGTTTTCTTCTATTTTACTTACATAATCCTGCCAACCGCCGAATTCATCCATCGGTTTATCAGTACCGAAAGACAGATGAAGATCGGCAATAGCCCAAATCGCCATCAGCTTTCACCTCCGGCTTTTTCAATTACAAAGTCAAATATATCTTCTTTTTTACAAAGATTTTCAAATCTCACTTTTTTCTCATTCAAAGAAAGAAGCTGAACAGGCGCTTTAAGTCCCGACAATTCTTCAAGCAATTTAATTGCTAAAAAATCATCATCAGTTTCATCGTTTCTTATGGCTTTCAAAACAGCTTTCGGGAACTTATACGGGCTTGCAGTTGATGCAATAAGAGTTTTTGTATCATCACCGGTATTTTTTAAATAATCCTCATAAACTTTTATTGCAACCGCCGTATGAGTATCACAGAGATATGAATACTTCTCAAAAATGTCTTTTATTTTGTCTTCTGTAGAATCATCATTACAATATCCGGCATAAAAAATATTATCAGTCTGCTCTTTTATTTTGTCCGAAACTATATATTTTCCGTGCTCAATAAGTTCTTTCATATAACCTTTTATTTCGTTATCATTTCTTCCGGAAAGTTCATATAATAATCTTTCAAGGTTGCTCGATATAAGGATATCCATAGACGGAGACTCCGTCAAATAGAAATCCCTGTTTATATCATAAGTTCCTGTGCTCAAATAATCTGTGAGCACGTTATTTGCATTGGAAGCACAGATAAGTTTATTTACTGGGATACCCATTCTCATTGCGTAATACGCCGCGAGAATGTTTCCGAAATTTCCGGTCGGAACGGCAATATTTATTTCTTCTCCCATCTCAATTTCATTATTGGAAACAAGCTCAAGATAAGAAGAAACATAATAAACAATCTGAGGAAGAAGTCTTCCCCAATTTATTGAATTTGCGCTTGAAAAAACTTTTCCGGATTTTTTCAATATTTCTATCGCTTTTTTATCTGTAAAAACCTTTTTTATTGCACTTTGCGTATCATCGAAATTACCTTCAACTCCGCAAACTGTTACATTTTCACCTTCTTGAGTTTGCATCTGAAGTTTTTGGATTTTACTTACTCCGTTTTCCGGATAAAATATGATTATTTCGGTTCCTTCAACGTTTTTGAATCCTTCAAGAGCAGCCTTTCCCGTATCTCCGGATGTAGCTGTCAAAATAACCGCTTTCTCCCCGTTCCCCACTTTTTGAATTGATTTTACAAGAAGATGAGGAAGTATCTGTAAAGCAAGGTCTTTAAAAGCACAGGTAGGACCATGCCAAAGTTCCATTATATATGAATTCATTCCGAGTTTTACAATATGACAAGGCAAGGAATCATCAAAATTATTTCCGTAAGCACTTTCAACACATTTAGAAATATCACAATCGGTAAAATCAGAAAGATATTTTCCAAAGATGAACTTTGCCCTATCCTTGTAATTTTTATTTGTAAGATAAACTAAATCATCTTTTGTTAAGCTCGGAATATAAGACGGAATAAAAAGTCCTCCGTCTTCCGATATACCTTTTACTATTACTTCAGAAGAATCAAGACTTAATTTACTGTTTCTTGTACTTTGATATTTCATTTTTTATCATATCCCCGTTCAAAAAATTCGTATGCGTTTTTCCAAAATATTTTTTCGGTTATTTTTTCTCCAAAACCGCTGTTTATAAGAAAATCATATAGACTTCCGAGTTTATGAATATTTTTTATTTCATCGAGAGTATCGCATCCGTCATAATCACTTCCGAGACATATTATATTTTCTCCTCCGAGTTCAATCATACGTTCTATATGCCTCGCCAT
>JAZLFU010000145.1:0-3675 GCA_045615915.1 Oscillospiraceae bacterium | reverse complement strand
GGACCTCATGACCGCGCTGTTCTCAAACGGAGCGACTAATCTCTATCTTCCGCTTGAATGTGCCCGTTCTTTGAGCGGCACGGATGACGGCTATACGAGTTTTACCGTTGTTACCGCCCAGGGAACGGATACCTCATCGTTTATGTCCCTCACCGAAGATTTCTTCGCGAGCTACTATACGAGGAACGACAGCTGGACCGCCGAGGCTTCAAGCATCGAAACCCTTGTTTCCACCCTTACGGATATGCTTGATAAGGTTTCCATAGCCATAGCCGCCATAGCCGCCATAAGCCTTCTGGTCGGCGGTATCGGCGTTATGAATATCATGCTTGTTTCCGTAACGGAGAGAACGAAGGAAATAGGAACAAGGAAGGCCCTCGGCGCGCCGGGAAGCGCCATAAGGATGCAGTTCATAGTCGAAGCGGTAGTCATCTGTCTTATCGGCGGAGTGCTCGGAATACTCGTCGGAATAGGGCTTGGCGCCATCGCCTGCGATATCCTCGGATATCCGGCAAAGGCGGATTACAAGACCATTGCCCTTGTTGTTGCCATATCGGTTTCCATAGGAGTCTTTTTCGGCTACTATCCGGCGAACAAAGCCAGTAAGCTCGATCCTATCGAAGCTCTGCGCTACGAATAAATTATGCGAAAATAAAAGGACTTGCGGAATTTCCGCAGGCCCTTTTTTAATATACTTTTGTTTAAATGAAAGCGAAACTTGAGAATTTTTGTTCCCCGCCCTATTGACAAAGCGTTCTACATTGTATATACTGTATATACTGAATATATACAGTAAGGAGATGCAATATGAACATAATAATCTCCAACGCGGACGAAAGACCGATATATGAACAGGTGTATTCACAAATACGGTCAGCGATAATTTCCGGAGAGCTTTCGGAAAACGAACTTCTGCCTTCTATACGTAGCCTGGCGAAAGACCTTCGCATAAGCGTTATTACTGCGAAGCGCGCCTATGATGAGCTGGAAAACGATGGTTTTATATACACCGTTGCGGCGAAGGGCTCTTATGTCGCGCCGAAGAACACGAAGCTCATAAGGGAACAGCACCTTCGTGAGATCGAGGAGCATTTCAGCGAAATACTCTCCCTTTCGAAGCCGCTTTCCATCGAAAAAGACGAACTTCTTGAAATATTCGACGTTATTATGAAGGAGGAAAATGAAGATGAACGCCATTGAGATAAAAAATCTTTGTAAAAGCTACGGCGATTTTTCAATAAAAGACCTGAACCTTGTTCTTCCGGAAGGCTGTATCCTTGGGCTTGCGGGAGAAAACGGCGCCGGAAAATCCACCACCATAAAGCTCATTATGAACGCTGTTAAAAAGGATTCCGGAGAGATAACCGTGTTAGGAACGAACAGCGAAGCGAAGGAATTTACCGACCTTAAAAACGATATCGGGATCGTGCTCGACGAATGTCATTTCCCCTCTATCCTTACCGCCGCCGATATAGAAAAAATTATGGCGGCAACCTACAAAAACTGGGACAGCGAAGCCTACGCCGGATATCTGCGCCGCTTTTCGCTTCCGGAAAAGAAAAAGATAAAAGACTTTTCAAGAGGAATGAAAATGAAGCTTTCCATAGCGGCGGCGCTCTCCCATAAACCGAAGCTCCTTATTCTTGACGAAGCGACGAGCGGGCTTGATCCCCTTATCCGCGATGAGATGCTCGAAATCTTTTCCGAATTCACAAGAGACGAGCGCTGCTCCATCCTGTTTTCCTCGCACATAGTGAGCGATATGGAAAAGATATGCGATTACTTTGGTTTTCTGCATAAAGGAAAACTCATTCTCATTGGAGAAAAGGACAGAATACTTGAAGAATACGCGGTGCTCAAACTTTCGGAGGAGGAGTTCGAAAATCTGCCTAAAGGTGCCGTTCACGGCTTCAAAAAGACCGGCTACGGCGTTGATTGCCTTGTTGAGCGCGCCAAAGTGGGCGAAGGCTTCCGCTTTGAGCACACAAGCCTTGAAGACATCATTATTTTTCTTGCGAAGGAGGAGGTTTCACGATGAAAGGACTTTTTCTTAAAGACGCTCTCGTGCTCGCGAAGACAATGAGATTTATATTTCTTATTATAGTCGGTTTCTGTTTTCTTGATAATATGCGTATGTTTGTAATTTTTTACGGCTCGCTTCTCACTATATCCACCCTCTCCTATGACGAGCAGAACAAATGGAACGATATCGCAGCCATGATGCCCTATTCGGGCGTTGATATGGTGCTCGAAAAATTCATCTTCGGTTACTGCGGAGCCGCCATAGGATTTACGCTCGTAAGCATTGCCGGATTTATAACCGGAATGGAACTTTCGGAATTTGTTTTCTGTGTTATGGAGCTTTTCATTACGCTTATACTCTTTGCTTTAACGCTCATGCTTATTTTTAAATTCGGCGTTGAAAAGGCGCGGCTCGCGTATATAATTTTTGTTGCCGCCTGTTCCGCTGCCGCCGTTATTTTCAGCGACAGATTCACGGGTTCATTCATACCGGAAAATACGCTCGCCCTCGCCGTTCCTGTTGTTGCGGCAGTTTCCGTTTTGTTTAATATCGCGGCAATACTACTTTCCGTAAAGTTCTACGAACAGAAAAAGGTGTAAGTTATAGATAATCCGATAACTTTGATTCGGTGCGGTAGCACCGCGCGAAGCGCCCATCCCATCCACCTACCCTGCGCAACTGCTGCGGGTGTTCTTTACGGAAGCTTGCCGGCAATGAAAAAAATTCGAGCGTTTGAAATCAGACGCACCAAAGGCTCCCTTGTGTAAAGGGAGCTCCGCGAAGCGGTGAGGGATTGTCATTTCAAATAAGTTTTCAGTAGCCGGTCAGGGATACAATCCCTCCGCCATTTTCTTACGAAAATGCCGCATCCCTTCACACAAAGGAGGCAAACGCTCACCGGAAACTTTTCTCAAACCTCGGATAGACCGCAAACCTAACGCCTTGATATGACAGCCTTGGTACAGTCCGTGTAACTGAAACCCATTATTCGTTGCGCAAAACAAAAATTCTCAAATTTCTATTTTCATTTAAACAAATCTTTTTTCCTCTTGCAAATTCTTAAATAATGTTATAATATATAATCGTACCCGAATGTACTTAAAGTACGTAATCTGAATTTGGAGGTCATTTAAAATGAAAGTTCTTGTAATCAATGCAGGCAGCTCTTCTCTTAAATACCAGCTCATCGAGATGGATACCGAAGAAGTAGTTGCAAAAGGTCTTTGCGAAAGAATCGGTATCGGCGGTCATATAAGCCACAAAACCGCTTCCGGCTACAAAACCGAATATGACGTAACCTTCCCCACCCATAAAGAAGCATTCGAAGAGCTCGTAAAACTTCTCACCACCGGCGAGAACAAAGTTGTTTCCGATATCAAAGAGATCAAAGCAATCGGCCACCGCGTTCTCCACGGCTCCGAAAAATATAAAGCTTCCACCGTTATCACCGATGAAGTTATCGAAGATATCGGCGTAAAGTTCAAAGATCTCGGCCCGCTTCATAACCCGCCTCAAGCTGTCGCTATGAAAGCCTGCCAGGACGTTTTCGGAAAAGAAACTCCCATGGTCGCCGTTTTCGATACCTCTTTCCATCAGACCATGCCGCCTAAAGCATATATGTTCGGCGTTCCCTATGAGTATTATGAGAAATA
>JAZLFU010000144.1:0-3197 GCA_045615915.1 Oscillospiraceae bacterium | reverse complement strand
CGCTGCAAAGCGCTGACATTTTTTCATAATCGGAGCAAATCTCCGGTTTCTTTATATCATTTTCTATTTCGGAAAGGCGCTCGTCAATTTCGGCTATTTCATTTTCTATGGCTTTAATTCTGTTTCGGCGCTTTGCATCCTCGCTCTTCTGCTGTTTGGAACGATAATATACCGTTTCATTTTGCGATTTCTGTTTTTCTTCTTTTTGAACGGGAACAATATCCTCTTTAAGCCTTATATAATCATCGTAAACTCCGTTATAACTGACAAGCTTATCGGGAAACATTTCGATTATCCTCGTCGGTACTCTGTTGAGGAGATAACGGTCGTGGCTTACCATAATGATAGTCCCCGTATATTCACGAAGCGCCTCATCAAGAGCCTCTTTACATAAAATATCCATATGGTTCGTAGGCTCATCAAGAACAAGTACGTTTGAATCTTTCAATGTCAAAGCGGCAAAGCTTAACCGCGCTTTTTCTCCGCCGGAAAGAACGTCAATACGTTTAAAAACGTTCTCCCCTGTAAGCCTTGCTCGTCCGAGGGCAGTCCTCAACGTAAATTCGTCGGAGCGCGGGAACATATCCCATAATTCGTCAAGCATCGTCTTGGAACCGGTTAAATAACTGTTATGCTGGTCATAATATCCCGTTCTTACGTTTCTTCCCCATTCGACCGTTCCTTCGGTATGCGGCAAAATTCCGAGTATTGTTTTTATAAGCGTACTCTTTCCGACTCCGTTAGTTCCAACTATCGCTATTTTTTCACCGCGGCGTACTTCAATATCAACTTTGGGACAAAGAAGTTTTCTTTCATTTCCTACCCCTACTTCAAGACGGAGATTTTCAACCGTCAATACGTCTTTTACCGGCTCTCTCTCATAAGTAAATTCAAATTTCGGAGGTTTTTGCGGAGGTACCGGTCTTTCTTTAATTTCCATATGCTCAATTTCTTTTTCACGGCTTTGAGCACGCTTTGTAGTTGACGCCCTTACTTTATTTTTCGCAATAAAATCTTCAAGCTCCGCAATTTCGCGCATCTGGCGATCATATTCCTTTTGCATTCTTACAAGTCTTGCGGCTTTTAAATCAATATATTTTGTATATCCCGCATTATAGCGTATAAGCGCCTTATTTTCCATTTCACAGACTGTATTGACAATCTTATCAAGGAAATATCTATCATGAGAAACGGTCAAAATTGCGCCCTTATATGCCATGAGATAATCTTCAAGCCAAGTCAGCGTTTTAAAATCGAGATGGTTCGTAGGCTCGTCAAGCATAAGCAGATCCGGAGATTCAAGAAGCAGCTTTGCGATGGCAAGCCTTGTTCTCTCTCCTCCGGACATTTTCGCAACAGGCGTTTCCGGTGAAAAAGAAGAAAATCCCATACCGGTAAGTATGGTATTTATTTTCACATTCACATTATATCCATCGGATGCTTCAAAAAAGTTTTTCTCGTACTCATATTCTTCGGAAAGTCTTTCGTAATCCACACTTCCGTGCTGCAAAGTAGCCATTCTATGCTCAATTGAGCGCATTTTCTCTTCGGCTTCAAAAACTTTTGAAAAAACAGAACGCATTTCGGATATTATGGTACCGCAAGAAGAAAGTCCGCTATCCTGGCGAAGAAATCCGATACGTTTTCCGCTTCCGATTGCAACAGTTCCGGAATCATATTCAAGATCGCCGACTATTATATTCAGCAGCGTTGATTTTCCTGCTCCGTTTTCACCTATAAGACCTATCCTGTCATGATCTTCTATTTTCAGATCAAGATTTGAAAGTACGGTCTTTGCCCCAAAACTTTTAGAGAGACCGTTTATTTCTATTATCATTTCAAGGCAAACCTCCTTTCAAAAAATCTTAAATATTATACATGATTTTAACTATTATTTCAACAAAAAGCCCCTTTTACAAAAGTTCTCTGAAATAAAGTCCGTTTGTCCTTTCGCAATCTGATGTATTTCTTTTTTTGAAATCTTCATAAACTTTCTTACAACGTTCTTTTGTTTCCGTTGTAAAATAAAGCGTCATAAAATCAATTCCATCGAAATCTTTATCCCCTACCCAGAGTGGCAAACTGTTCAAAAGCGTTCCGAATTTACGTTCAAAGCAAAGATAAGCAAATTTTTTACTCATTCTATCAGTTATTTCTCCGCTGCCTTTGCAATCACCACAGCCGCCTTTTCTTTTAATAGGGCAAGCTCTTGTTCTCATAAGAGGAAGGTATCCGTAACCTATAATTCCACGCGGAATATTTCCTCCCAAATAGCGCATTTTTACTGCAGAAAGCTCAAATGAAAGCGTTGCCTCCGATACGCCTATCCTTTCATATTCACTAATGGAAATACTGTTCAAAATATTAAGCCCGTGTCCTCCGATAATTTTCATTCCGATTTCGTTTGCAATAGAAATCGCGCCTATATTTTCACATATAACCTTATTTATACCCATGGATTTGATGTTTTCAACACTGTTTCTCAATTTTTCTTCATCGCCTTGAAAAACAAGAGCCGGTATTTCGGCGGCAAGCCTGTTTTTATATTTCAAAGCAATGCTTTTATTACGCTCTATTTCTGAAACCGGCAATATAACAAGCTCCGCATCGTGCTCGAAATTAATTTGCTCTGCCTTTTCAGCTCTTATACGTAGCTTTATTTCTGAACTTTTATGCCTCTCTATAGAAGGCAAAGGCAATTCATTGAATTTGTGCGGAAGGACTTTTCCTCTTGTTTCAAGAAGATCGGAGAGCGCTTTTCTTCTAAGCTCGTTAATTTCTCCTGCGGATATGATCGGCTCTCCTTCGGAAGAAAATTCGAATTTATCAATATAGAAAGGGGTTCCTCCGGTTTTTGAAATGTATCTTTCGGCAAGTTCTTTATTAGTCGGTGATTTCAATGCGTGCTCGCATTTATTTCCAAAAACTGTTATGCTGTTCTCTCCGTCATCTGCTTTGAGCACGGAAGGATAAAACTCCGAAATCGCAAGTTCCATAGAAACCGGAATCCTTTTATACTCTTCTCCGTAAAGCTTTGTAAGTCCTTTAAGCACTTTATCCGCCGCGGTAACGTCTTCATAGCTTCTGAAACCGAACATATCGAAGGTACGTTTTCCCGTAAAATATCCGTCGGTAAAACCTTGACGCGAAAATACGGCTTTAAGCGTTTCGATATCCGCTTTTCCGCACACCAACGC
>JAZLFU010000143.1:0-3371 GCA_045615915.1 Oscillospiraceae bacterium | reverse complement strand
TGGGAAAACAGGATTTTGGCATTTATTCCTTGGGAAGAGAGTTCTTTGTAGAAATACTTTTGATTTTTAATAACGCCTGCGGTATTGCCTGCGTTGTTATAGGTATACTTGCTCTTCTTAATATCTCGATTGATAAAGATGAGAAGATAAACAGAGCCCTAGATGAGGCTGAGGATCTTAGAAAACAGGCAGAGTTGTCTAATTCTGCCAAGTCTGCATTTCTTGCTTCGATGTCACATGAAATTCGTACACCAATCAATGCTGTGCTTGGCATGGATAACATGATACTTATGGAAAGCGAAGATGAGAAAATACTGTCTTATGCTTCGGATATAAAAAATGCAACAAGGATTCCTTATAAGAATATCCCTCGCTGGAACGATACCGTGAACAAAATCCACGAAGGCACTCTTATAATCGGTATGCTTGATGATATACCGGTTGCCGTTATGTCAGGAAGACTGCATTATTATGAGGGAAATTCCTTTGCCGAATGTGCATATCCGATTGCGGTATTAAATGCGATAGGCGTTGAAAAGTTCATATTTACCAATGCTGCCGGCGGAATAAATCCCGATTATAAGGACGGAGAATTTGTACTTATTTCCGACCATATCAAATTCTTTGATGACAGCCCTCTTCGGGGAGAGGATGCCACCGTCTTCGGAACGGATAGATTCTTTGATATGAGTGATACTTATAATGAGCGCCTTCGTAACTGCCTTATAAACGCTTATGAAAAGATTACCGGAACAAAGCTCAAAACCGGCGTATATGCGTTTATGCCAGGTCCGCAGTTCGAAACTCCCGCAGAGCTTCGGATGCTTCATATAATCGGCGCGGATCTCGTTGGTATGAGTACCGTTCCGGAGGTAATTATGGCTGCTGCCTGCGGATTAAAGGTGCTTGGAATATCCGTTGTATCTGATATGGCAACCGGAACGGTAGCGGTACCGCTCAGTACTGATGATATAAACGAAGTGTGCGCAGGAATAAAGGACGATTTCAAAACACTTATTCGTACTGCCGTTAAAGTTTTTGAGGAGGATAAATAAAATGCTGTTTAAAGACATAACATATATTGATGAAAACTTTAATGCCGTTGAACACGCATATGTCGGAACAAAAAACGGTGTTATAGATTATATTTCCACCGAAAAGACCGATTGGAGTTATGGCGAAGTATATGACGGAAGAGGAAAAGTCCTTATTCCCGGTTTGGTAAACAACCATACTCATGTTGCGATGACTTACCTCCGCGGTTACGGAGAAAATCTTCCGCTTCAGAGATGGCTTACCGAAAAGGTATACCCGTTTGAAAAACAATGGAATGACAATAATATCTATTGGGCGGGTATGCTCGGCGCGGCAGAAATGCTCGCGAGCGGAACTACCTCCTGCTCCGATATGTATTTCCGTGATAATATAGCCGCGAACGTAATTCTTGATTCCGGAATCAAGTGCAATTTCTGCAATTCCGCAGTCGGTCCCGACGGAATAAGATTCAAAGAGACCAATGACTACGAAGTAAATATGAATGCCCTCAAAAAATATGGTCATTCAAGAGGTCGCTTTATGGAGATCGCTTCTTTCCATTCGGAATATGCCTGCGGCGAAAGCATCATAAGAGATATCGCAAAGCTCAGCAAGGATAACGGATACAGCATCCATGCTCATATGTCCGAAACGAAGCTTGAGCACGAAGAATGCAAACAAAGACACGGCGGGCTTACTCCGACAAGATTCCTTGAAGAATGCGGCGTTTTCGAAAACAATACCAACCTTGCCCATTGTGTTTGGGTAAGCGATGATGATATCGAATGCCTTGCAAAAAACAACGTTACAGTAACCCATTGCCCTGCAAGCAATATGAAGCTCGGCTCCGGATTTGCTCCCATAAGAAAGATGCTTGATGCGGGAATAAACGTTGCCCTCGGTACCGACGGCGCTTCGAGCAACAATATCCTCAATATGTTTGAGGAAATGCGTCTTGCCGCCATGATCGCAAGAGGAAACAACGGCGACGCAAACGCCATTTCCCCGAAAGAGATATTCAAAATGGCAACTATAAACGGTGCAAAGTTCCAGGGAAGACTTGATACCGGCGCAATCAAATTGGGAAATAAGGCAGACCTTGTCGTGCTTGATTTCGATAAACCTCATCTTACTCCCTGCTATGACGTACTTACAAATATCGTCTTTGCGGCACAGGGCTCCGACGTAGTGCTCACCATGGTTGACGGCGAAGTGCTCTATCGTGATGGAAAGTTTAAGACAATAGATATCGAAAAAGTCTATGATAAAAAGGATTATTATCTTCCCAAGATTCTTGAAAGCATCTGATTTTTAAAATAAAAATTTCGGCGCGACCGGGAAGTTTATCTTTCCGGCCGAATTTTTTCAAATAATATTGAATCGGAGGATGGAATGAGCAGTAAAAAACAAAATTTCCTCCAGGGCGCTTTGATTTTAAGCGCGGCGGCAATAATTGTAAAGATAATCGGTGCGATATATAAAATCCCGCTTATGAACATTATGGGCGGAGAGGGATTCGGATATTACAACACCGCGTATATGATTTTTACGCCGCTTTATACTATTGCTACGGCGGGTATTCCGGTTGCCGTTGCAAGAATGGTTTCCGAATGTGTTACAATGGGAAGATACCGGGACGTAAGACGGATATTCCAGGTATCAATGACCTGTTTCCTCATAACCGGTACTGCCGGAAGCCTGATAATGCTTTTCGGAAGTAAATTGCTTGCGGGAAATATCTGCGATAACCCCGGCGCTTTCCTTGCGGTTATAATGCTTTCCCCGGCGGTATTTTTCCTCTGTATGACAAGCGCATACCGCGGGTATTACCAGGGACTTCGAGATATGTATCCTACGGCGATTTCCCAGGTAATAGAGGCAGTAGTGAAGGTTATAATAGGTATATCGCTTACTCTCCTCATAACTAAATGGGGCATAAACGAATACGAATCGACCGGAACTTTTCTCGGAATAGATCTCGGAATAGATACGAGCGGTATGACTGCGGAAAGCGCAATAGCACCCATCGCCGCCGCCGCCGCTATTGCCGGAGTAATGATATCCACTATGGTGGGCATGATATATATGATGCTCCACTACCGTATAAAGGGCGACGGAATAAGCCAGCCGGATCTTTATGATGCGCCGGAGGCTACGTCTAAAAAGAGGATATTTAAGGCTCTTATAACTATTGCGGTTCCGATTTGCCTTGCAACGCTTTCGACAAATATAACGAATCTTATTGACCTTGTTTCGCTTATGAACAGAATCAAATACGCTTTGAATCTGGATAGTGAAACTGTGGTGGGTATGTATAAAGGCCTTTTGCCGGAGGG
>JAZLFU010000142.1:0-1003 GCA_045615915.1 Oscillospiraceae bacterium | reverse complement strand
ATGAGTATTATGAGAAATACTCCATACGCCGCTATGGCTTCCACGGAACCTCCCACCGCTTCATCACCAAGAGATATTTTGAGATAACCGGTAAAGATCCCGAAGGAACCAAGCTCATCATCTGCCACCTCGGAAACGGCTCCAGCCTTTCCGCAGTAAAAGACGGGAAAGTTGTTGATACCTCCATGGGCCTCACCCCTCTTGACGGTTTCGTAATGGGAACCCGCTGCGGCGGAATCGATCCTTCCGTTGTTACTTACATCATGGATAAAGAGGGCTTTACTCCCGAACAGATGTCCAACCTTATGAATAAGAAATCCGGTTTCCTTGGAATTTCCGGAATTTCCAGCGACTGCCGCGACCTTGAAGAAGCCGCCGCAAACGGCAACGAAAGAGCACAGCTCGCTCTCGATATGTTTACCTACCAGATCAAGAAGATCGCCGGCGGTTACGCTGCTGCAATGGGTGGTGTAGACGCTATCATCTTCACCGGCGGTATCGGCGAGAACTCCGCAAAAGAACGCGGCGAGATCTGCTCCAATATGGAATATCTCGGACTCTCCATCGGCGAAGAGCTCAACAACAACGCAAGCCGCAAGGAATGCAAATTCTCCATCGGCGACAGCAAGGTCGAAGCATGGGTAATCCCGACCAACGAAGAAATCATGATCGCGAAAGATACCGTAGAGAAAGTTTTCGGCTGATTTTCGTTAATCAAATAAAAGGCATGGCGCTGTTGCCGTGCCTTTTTTGTTGCTTAAATCTGCGCCTTGTGATATATTAGTATATGTATAAAAAAGGAGCGCTGATAAAAATGTCAAAACCCGAACTTCTTGCTCCCGCCGGAGATATGGAATGTCTTATGACCGCGATCCATTTCGGCGCGGACGCTGTGTATATAGGCGGACCTCTCCTCCAGCTTCGCGCGGATAACGTGGGCTTCACTATGGAGGATATAGCGGTGGCGGTAAAATATGCCCACGAACACGGGGTGAAGCTCTAC
>JAZLFU010000141.1:0-5369 GCA_045615915.1 Oscillospiraceae bacterium | reverse complement strand
CCCGAAGAAAAGGAAGATTACTTTGTATATTACGTAAACGGCGACAAATACGAGAAAGTAGAAGCTGAATTAAATGAAAATGGCGAACTTGTTGTTGAGCTTACCCATTTCTCCGAATACAAGATCATGAAATTTATCCTCGGAGATGTTGACGGTGAAGACGGAGTCAATTCTCTTGATGCCATGTATGCTTACGCATATTTCAACAACCCTTCAATTATCGGAACTGACCTCAATCTTTTTGCCGCCGATGTTGACGGAGACGGCGAAATTGATTCCTATGACGCACTTCTCATTTACGCATACCATAACGGCCTTATCACAAGCTTCGAGGAGGAATAATATATGAAAAAAATAATCTCTCTCATTCTTGCCGCGACAATGGTATTTTGCACTATGCTTCCTTCTTTCGCGGCGGAGGCGAATATTTCCGCAGCAAAAACGAGTGTCAAGAAAGGCGAAACGGTCGATGTGGCCGTTTCCCTTTCCGATAAAATCGAAAACTGCCTGAACTTTGAGTATAACGTCTATTTTGATCCGGAATACTTTGAGCTTCAAAGCTCCGCAATAGGCAATGCTTCTTCTCTCACCAATCTTTCCGTCAAAAAGAGTGACACGAAAGGAAGCTATTATTCCGTTTCCTTTGTTGACATCACTTCCAATGGCGTTGAAATCAAATCCGGCACGGTCTATACCCTTACATTCAAAGCCATTAAAGATGTTGAGGCTGACGAAGTATCCTCCTTTGAGATCGTGAGAAAAAACGTGGCTGTTTTGAGCGACGGCAAAATCGTGAAAAACAAGGATGGCGATATCGGAAGCTCCAAAGCGGATATCACGGTCAAAGTAAAAGGCGAAAACGAATTTTCCGGTATCAAGGCAACGATTTCCGCCCCTGCAAATGTGAATAGCGCGGTCGGAACCGAATTTAACGCGATCATCTATTCCACAGAATGGGATGATAAAGCCTATAAACTTCTCGATGCTATTGTAAATATTCCCGAAGGTCTTGCCGTTACCGGTGTGACCCCCGGTGCCGGACTTTACGGCGGAACGGTAAATTACAACCTCGACAGCGAAAATAAGCTCCGCATCACCTATAACGATGCCAATGAAATGAAAACTTTAAAGCTCATTGGAAACGATTTCCCGGCAGTTCTCTTTACGATCGGTCTTAAAGTCAACAAGCTTATCACTGCCGGCGGCGGGACGATCTCCTTAGGCGGTATGTCATTAAAACTCAATTCCGATTCCGAAGATCAGAGCAGTCAAAACGTATTTATCATTCCCACGGAAAAAGATGAGCAGGGCAACACCGGAAGCGCCGTTATTTCCTTCGTAAGCGGAACCGCCATCAAAGCCGCCAATCTTTTCGTCGGCGACGGTATCGACCTCATCCCTGCGGATAAAAAAGCCGTGCTCATTTCCATCACCGGCCTCGGCAGCGAAAACGTAAAGCTCACCTACAAAAAAGGCGAAACCACCCATGAACTTTTCTATTCCGAAGAAATTTCCGAACTTACCGGAAATCTCTGTTATGTGGCGATAGCCGGAAGCGGTGAATCTCTCGAAGATTACGTCGATATCGCAAACTACGAAGAAAATCCAAATGAAGAAAGCGAAACCATCACCTTCGGCGATACCAACGGAGATGACCTCATCAACGCCCAGGATGCGCTCAATATCATCAACGCATGGATACGCAAAACTCCTGTAGAAACCGAAAAGACGCTCCTTACCTATAACGTGAACTCCGATTCGAGGATCAACACCTATGATGCTCTCGCCATTGAGGAAGCGTTCATCAACAGCGCTTCATTCAAGATAATCACCAGAGCGACGGCACTCACTTCCAACGCCGGATAATCATATAAAATAACACTTCTTTATCCGAAAATAAGGAACGGCTTTTTTGCTGTCCCTTATTTTTGGCGTTATAAAATAATATCGAAAGAGGCAAAAAATGAAAACAAAAAAGATTATTTTGATCGCTTTGATATTGGCGATCATCGCCATAATCGTAATACTGCTCGGCAATAAAAAGCCGAATGTACCTTCCGGCGGCAATCAGGTGCTCATAGAAGAAAATGCCGTGCTCAAAATAGTTGATACCACAGCGGAAGGCAGAGAAGCAGAAGTTATATGCGATGTAACCCTTTCCGGATTGGAAGACGAACTCTATCCTGCGGCGAGCTTTGTCATAAATTTTGATAAGACAAAACTCGAATTCATATCCGTTGATGAAGGCAATATTCTCATCCCGTCCGATATCGGCGAGGAACTTCCGAAGTGGTCGTTTAACGTGGGTAAAGCCAACGAAGAAGGGCAGATAAAAACCATGTATCTCGATGTTACCGGAGGTATGAAAGCATTTTCCAATGATTATATCCCGGAAAACGGCATTATTTTCAGGCTACGTTTCAGAGTGCGCGGAGGAGCCGAAACCGGTGAGAAAATCCCGCTCGTGTTCAGCGATGCCGTTTTTGCCGCGAATGATGAATCAAAAAGCCTTTCTATGACTTCAAACACATTGAAGGCGAATGGCGGCTTTATAAAAATAGGAGGATAAAATGAAAAAAATTATTTCTGTTTTACTTTCGGCGCTTATGATCTTATCTCTGCTTTGCGGCTGCGGCAATGTCGCGGAAGTCGGTTCCGGTGATACAGCCGTTCTCTCCGATAACGGTCCCATAAAAATGATAGAACTGCCTGAAGACGGGATTGTGGCGAAGAATTATTTTGACTCCGCCAAGAAAAACGGCACTATGCTTACCGTTAAAGGCAAAAGCGGAGATTTTAACTGCCAATGGTCCGTTTTCGGCGCGAAGATCACCGAAGCAAGGGACTGCAATATGTCCGTTGATATTAAAAAGGAAGAAGAAGGTATCTATACCGTTGATTTTGCCGAAGAAACCGATTATATGCCTTCTTTCGGTATAAGGCTTGACGGAGTAAATGGGTATAACGATGCCGTCATTTATGATAAAAGCGGAAATCCCATTGGGAGCGCTGCTCTTACCGTTTATGCCGATTACTCAGACGTGAATTTTTATATAAACGAAAATACAACGGGAATTAAACTCGTTCTCTCCGTTCTCGAAGATGGTGGCACTACTGTTTATTCTTCCGAAAACATTGTTACCGGCGGCAATACAGCTCCCGGAAATACCGGAGACAGCGACTATCTAAGCCCGGTAAGTTCTTCCGGTGGAGTCAGCGCAAGTGCGGGAAAAGATAAATACAATACGGATCCCATTCCCGAAGGAAAGCCCAAACCCGTTGAGCCGGAGGATCAGACCATCGGTACCGATACTCTCTACTGCACTTTCTCAATTTCCTGCTCCACTATTCTTGACAATATGGATATCTGTAATGAAGAAAAGAAAGAGCTTGTGCCCTCCGACGGTTGGATACTTAAAAGCACAAAGGTGGCCTTTACCGACGGTGAAAGCGTATTTGACGTACTTCAAAGAGTTTGCCGCGAAAACGGTATACATATGGAATCCGAATGGACTCCAATGTATAACAGCGCCTATATTGAAGGAATAAACAACCTGTATGAGTTCGACGTAGGAGACCTCTCCGGCTGGATGTATAAGGTAAACGGCTGGTTCCCGAACTACGGCTGCAGCAGATACGCGCTTAAAGACGGCGATGTTGTCGCATGGTGCTACACCTGCGACCTCGGTTATGACGTAGGCGGCGGCTACGCGGTCGGTGGCTGATATGAAAGATTTTTTCGGGGATTATCACCCCATAATAAATTTCCTTTATTTCGGTTTGGTACTCCTTTTTTCCATGTGTTTCATGAATCCTGTATGCCTTGCGATCTCACTTGTATCCTCTTTTGTATATAGCATTATTCTTAAAGGTAAAAAAGCGGTCTTACAAAGCCTATTATTTATGCTTCCCATGATGCTTATGGCGGCTATAGTAAACCCGGCTTTCAACCACGAAGGCGCGACCATGCTCGCATATTTGCCTTCGGGCAACCCGCTTACATTGGAGAGTATAATCTACGGTTTAGCCGCTTCCGCCATGCTCATTTCGGTGCTCATTTGGTTTTCAAATTTTAATGAAGTAATCACTTCCGATAAATTTGTATATGTTCTCGGAAGAATAATTCCGGCGTTGAGCCTTATTCTTTCAATGACACTCCGCTTTGTACCGAAGTTCACCCGACATATAAAAGTGGTAAGCGACGCTCAAAAATGTATCGGCAGAGACGTTTCCAACGGCGGAATTATCACAAGAGCAAAAAACGGCATACGTATTCTTTCAATTATGATAACCTGGAGCCTTGAAAACGCCATTGAATCCGCCGACAGTATGCGAAGCCGGGGCTACGGTCTTCCCGGAAGAAGCGCTTTTTCCATATACCGTTTTGATGAAAGAGACATGAATATGATGATTTGGCTCTTTTTCTGCGGAGCGTATATCATTTCCGGCTGGGCGGCGAAAGGCCTGTATTTTCGCTATTACCCGACCATAAAAAGCGTAACTATGGGTATTTTCCCCATCAGTTTTTTTATAGTCTATTTTGCTCTTTGCATTACGCCGGTAGCAATAAACATTAAGGAGAATCACAATTGGAAACTTTCAGAATCGAAAATCTGACATTTTCTTATCCCGAACAGGAAGAAAAGGCTCTCGATAACATATCCGCTGTTTTTAATAAGGGAGATTTCATCACCCTTTGCGGTCCGTCCGGATGCGGAAAATCAACGCTCCTCCTCCAACTGAAAACAGTGATGGCTCCCGCCGGAACACTTGAAGGAAATATCTATTTTGAAAATAAATTATTATCCGAAACAGATAACCGCACCCAAAGCGCGAAAATCGGATTTGTTCAGCAGTCTCCGGAAAATCAGATAGTAACGGATAAGGTCTGGCATGAGCTTGCTTTCGGCTTGGAAAGCCTTGGCTATGATACGCCCTCCATTCGCAGAAGAGTCGCGGAAATAGCCTCATTTTTCGGCATCCAGGATTGGTTTTATAAAAAAGTTTCGGAGCTTTCCGGCGGTCAAAAGCAACTTTTGAACCTTGCTTCGATTATGGTGATGCAGCCCACCGTACTTATTCTTGATGAGCCGACAAGCCAACTTGATCCCATAGCTGCTTCGGATTTTATCGCCACGGTGGGAAAAATAAATCGAGAGCTCGGAACGACGGTAATCATTACGGAGCACAGGCTCGAAGAAGTTTTTCCGCTCTCCGATAAAGTTTTTGTTATGGATTGCGGAAAACTTTTGGCGGAAGGAACCCCATGCGAAGTCGGGCAGGAACTTCGCCGGTTGAATCACTCTATGTTTATTTCCATGCCTGCTCCCATGAGAGTCTGGCCAAAATGTGAAACAGGATCCGAATGT
>JAZLFU010000140.1:0-8109 GCA_045615915.1 Oscillospiraceae bacterium | reverse complement strand
TATCGAACAGGTACTTATACAGGAAAAGGACATTCAAAAAGCCGTTAAAAAGCTCGGCAGAATGATAAGCGCCCACTATGATGGCAAAAACCTCATGCTTGTCGCGGTGCTCAAAGGCTCTATAATCTTTATGGCTGACCTTATGCGTGCGATAACCATTCCGATCTCCATTGATTTTATGTCTGTTTCAAGCTACGGCGGCGGAGTAAAAACAAGCGGCGTTGTTAAAATAATAAAAGACCTTGACCACGACCTTTCCGGTTATGACGTTCTTATAGTCGAGGATATCCTCGACAGCGGACTTACTCTCTCCTACCTCAAAAAGATTTTGAGCCAGAGAAACGTAAACTCCATAAGAATAGCAACGCTTTTCGATAAACCCGAACGCCGCCAGGTCGATATCAAAGCCGATTATATCTGCTTTGAAGTTCCGGATAAATTCATAGTCGGCTACGGACTTGACTATGACCAGAAATACCGCAATCTTCCCTATATCGGCGTACTCAAACGCGAAATCTACGAAAACGCAGAAGAATAATTTTTTCGTTACAAATTTATTTATATAAATCGGAGTTGATTTTTTGAAAAACAAAACGTTAAGCATTATTTCATACGTTCTTGCAATCGTACTCGTTCTCTTTCTCGGCTCTCTTCTTTTCAATATGAACAAAGAAGAAGTCGTTAAACCGAAATACTACGAAATTCTCGAAACGTTTGAAAAAGGCGAGGTTGAAAGCTATACTCTCGACCTCGGAAAAGGCACTCTCACCTACAAACTCAAAGGAAACGACAAAGAAGCGGCATACACCGTTCCGAACGTCAGCGTTTTTCTCAATGACGTAAACAGAATAGTCGAGAGAAACGGAATTGATACAACGGAGATGAAGCCCGATTATCTTCCCATTCAGGAAACGCCCTGGTGGGTATCTATGATACCGACTCTCCTTCTCATAGGCGCTATGGCGGTATTTTGGGTAATTATGCTTCGCCAGCAGGGCGGCGGAAACGTGATGAACTTCTCCAAAGCCGGCTACAAGGATAAAACCGATAAAAAGGTTACCTTCAATGACGTTGCGGGCTGTCAGGAAGAAAAAGCCGAGCTTGAAGAAATAGTTCAGTTCCTCAAAGAGCCGAAAAAGTTCAACGCTCTCGGCGCGAGAATACCGAAAGGCGTTCTCCTCGTCGGCCAGCCCGGTACAGGTAAAACCCTCCTCGCAAGAGCCGTCGCCGGTGAAGCGGGAGTTCCCTTCCTTTCCATTTCCGGCTCCGATTTCGTTGAAATGTTCGTCGGTGTCGGCGCAAGCCGCGTTCGTGATCTCTTTAACGAAGCAAAGAAAAATGCGCCCTCCATTGTTTTCATAGACGAAATCGATGCGGTGGGCCGCCACAGAGGCGCAGGTCTCGGCGGCGGACACGATGAACGCGAACAGACTCTTAACCAGCTCCTCGTTGAGATGGACGGCTTTGGAAACAACACCGGCGTTATCGTTATGGCCGCGACCAACCGCCCCGATATTCTCGACCCGGCGCTTCTCCGTCCAGGCCGTTTCGACAGACAGATAAGCATAGGCGCTCCCGATGTTGAAGGTCGCGAAGCCATACTCAAAATACACACGAGAAACAAACCTCTCGCTCCCGACGTCGACCTCGGCGTTATCGCAAAATCAACCGCTGGATTTACCGGTGCGGAGCTTGAAAACCTTGCCAACGAAGCGGCTCTCCTTGCCGCAAGAAAGGGCAAAAAAGCCATCACCATGCAGGAGATTGAAGACGCGACCATAAAAGTCGTTGCCGGCCCCGAAAAACGTTCAAGAAAAGTAAGCGATAAGGATAAACGTCTTACCTCTTACCATGAAGCAGGCCACGCCGTAGTAACCTTCTTCTGTGAAAGCCAGGATCCCGTTCACGAGATCTCAATTATTCCCCGCGGATATGCCGGCGGCTACACCATGAGCCTTCCGAGCGAGGATAGAAACTACGTTACGAAGCACTATATGGAGGAGGAACTTTGCACTCTCCTCGGCGGACGCGTTGCCGAAAAGATAGTTCTCGGCGATATCTCCACCGGCGCTTCCAACGATATTGAGCGCGCCACCGGAATAGCGAGAAATATGGTAATGCGCTACGGCTTCAGCGAAAAGCTCGGCCCGATAGTCTACGGCTCCGACGAAAACGAAATCTTCCTCGGAAGAGATTTCAGCCAGGGCAAGCACTATTCCGATGAAGTCGCCTCCGACATTGACGCCGAAATAAGAGCCTTCGTTGACAAAGCCTATGAGCGCGCGGAAAGCATACTCACCGAGCACCGCGAAAAGCTTGACGCGGTCGCCGCCGTGCTCATGGAAAAAGAGAAAGTTACCGGCGAAGAATTTAACGCCATTATGAACGGCATTAAACCCGAAGAAGCAAAAGCCGCTCCCGAAGCTATCGCAAAAGAAACCGAAGCTCCCGAAAACACCGAATCCGAAAAATAAGAATAGAAACATAAACAATATGCCTGCCAAATTAAATTGGCAGGCATTTTTTATTTATTTTTCCAAATGAACCTCGGGCCTTCTTCACCGATGGTTCCGGTGGGAACGTATCCGGATTTCTCCAGAACTCTTTGGGATGCGATATTATCCGCAAGGGTTTCCGCTTCTATCCTTGTAACGCCGGGCTGCTTCGATGCCCAGACTGTCGCGGCGGAAACCGCCTCCGTTGCGTAGCCTTTGCCCTCGTATTCCGGCAAAACTCCGTAGCCTATTTCCACCATGCCCTCCGGCGACATTCCTTTGAAAGAGTAATCGCCAATATACGTTCCGTCGGAAAGCTCCATTCTCCATACAACGTACCATTTGCGCATTTCGGGATTTTTGAGAGCGCCTTCAAGCATTTCCGAATATGCCGCTTTGAGTTCTTCAACAGTCTGTTCTTCGATAAGCTTCCTCATCTCATCATCGGAAGCCATACGAAGAACAAGTCTTTCTGTTTTTATTATATTTTCGTTCATTTTACTCCTTTGAAACAATAAGTTTATATATTTCGCCCTTTGTTTTTCCGGTGAGCTTTGCCGCTTCTTTCGCCGCCACAGAAGCCGGTTTCCCCTGCTCCAAAAGCTCCTTCGCTATACGGAGAGCCTCCTCGAGCGGATCAAGCTCCGCCGCTTTCTCTATGCTCTCGCCTTCAAGAATGAGCACGTATTCTCCCTTCGGCGGGTTTTCGGTATTGTACGCCACCGCTTCGGAAAGAGTTCCGCGCCAGGAACATTCGTGTATCTTCGTAAGCTCCTTTACTATCACGATATTTCTGTCGCCGAAAACGGAATACATATCTTTAAGCGTATTGAGCAGTTTATGCGGCGCTTCGTAGAAAACCATAGTCCGTTTTTCGTGGCGAAGCTCATTAAGGTGCTCCATTCGTGAAGTTCGCTTTACGCTCAAAAAACCCTCGAAGGTGAAGCGCGAAACCGAAAGCCCGGAAACCGCAAGGGCGGAAACCACAGCGGAAGGCCCCGGAACAACTTCAACGGGGATATCGGAAGCTATGCACATTTTAACGAGAGTTTCACCGGGATCGCTTATACATGGCATTCCGGCATCGGTAACTATGGCGCAGCACTCTCCGGCGGAAAGCCTTTGGACTATCGCCTCGCCCTGCTCTATTTCGTTGAATTTCTGATATATGACCATAGGCTTCTTTATTCCGAAATGATTGAGCAGTTTTACCGTAACGCGGGTATCCTCCGCGGCGATAAAATCAACCTTTTCAAGAGTTTCCGCCGCCCTCGGTGAAAAGTCTCCGAGGTTGCCTATGGGCGTTCCCACAACATAAAGTTTACCCATTCCATTACCGTCCGTTCTCGATATAATTTATTTTTATTCCCGCATGGCCACCTTTTCTGCCCTCGATAAGAATAAGCCAGGGTTCTTTGCTTTCCGTTGCGTTATTGACAAAAGTCAGGCGCTTCGGCTCGACCTTGTTTTTTCTCATCTCGTATATGACGTCCGCAAGGCGCTCCGGTCTGTGGCACATACAGAGTCTTCCGCTGTATTTAAGAAGTCTCGCGGAAACCGAAACCACCTGGGAAAGGGTACAGCCGCTCTCTCTCCTTGCGAGATCCCTCGCCTCGGTGCCGTTTTCCCTGCCCGCTCCCGAAACGAAATAGGGAGGATTCACGGTTATAAGGCTGAAGCTTTCCGCCGGAGCGTCATATTCGTTAAGATCGGCGCAAACCGGGAAAAAACGTCCTCCAAGGGAGTTTTTCTCCACCGTCATATTGCAAAGCTCTATTGCTTCCTTCTGTATATCAACGGCGGTTATCTTTCCGGAAAAGCCATTTGCCATCATCATAACGGGAACAACTCCGCAGCCCGTACAGAGATCAAGCACATTATCCCGAAAACGCGGCTTCGCAAATTCCGCAAGAAGAATAGCGTCGCCGCCGAAGCCGTAATCCTTTGTCGTTGCCATATAAAGGCCGTAAAAATCGTTATAAATTACTTCCATCGTTAAAAAAATTCAGCGGGAAAGAAAACCTCTCCCGCTGAAATCTTTCCTTAATTATTAGTCAAGGTGGGGTGCTCCTACGGGACAAACGTTCTCGCAGGAACCACATTCGATGCATTTATTCGGATCGATGACGTATTTGCCATCGCCCTGTTCGATTGCTCCGACAGGGCATTCCGCTGCGCAGGAGCCGCATTCGATGCAATTATCATTGATTTTATAAGCCATAAGTAAAACCTCCTTATCAGTTTTTACGCCTTTATTGTAGCATTATTATTTTTAAAAATCAATAGGAAGTTCGAGGATTTATTCCTCTTCATCCATAAATTCCGGCTCAATCTCCTCTTTTCCCTGATGAAGGATTTTGAGGAAGGATTTATGGAATTCCTTCGGAGCGCCGTCCGGATTTCCGTCCATTTTAACGGTTATATTTCCGGTCATAAGGTTTATATCAACGACAGTTCCGTTGCCGTCCGGCGTTTTTACATAGGCGCCCACTCTCGGAGTCGTTCTGATAAGCTCCTCGTAGCCATCCTGCTCGTATTTAAGACAGCACATAAGTCTTCCGCAGGTGCCGGAAATCTTGGTCGGGTTGAGGGAAAGCCCCTGTTCCTTCGCCATTTTTACCGAAACGGGAATGAATTCTCCGAGGAAGGAGGAACAGCAGAAAGGTCTTCCGCAAATTCCGAGGCCGCCCATCATCTTCGCTTCATCGCGGACTCCGATCTGGCGAAGCTCTATTCTCATTCTGAAAACCGCGGCAAGATCCTTTACAAGCTCGCGGAAATCAACTCTTCCATCGGCGGTGAAATAGAATATGACCTTGCTGTTATCAAAGGTATATTCCGCATCGACGAGCTTCATATCAAGTCCTCTGGCAGCTATCTTTTCGGCGCATTTTTCCATCGCCTGTTTTTCAAGCTCTGCATTTTCCTGAAGATGCTTCAAATCCTCCGGAGTTGCGGAACGTATTACCTTTTTAAGCGGCATGACCACCTTTTCGGTATCGACGAAACGGTTATCCGCGGCAACCTCTCCGCATTCCGTACCTCTTACGGTTTCGACTATCACTTTGTCGCCGATCGAAAATTTGAGATCGCCGGGATCAAAATAATACACCTTACCGACTTCCTTGAAACGGACGCCGATAACTTCTGTTTTTTCGCTCATATATTTCCTCCGAAAACGCCGGAAAGCTCCATACAAACCCATCCGGAAATGAGTTCGGACATACAGTTCTGATAAACTGCTTCCTTTCCGCGTTCAATTATTTCCTTAGTTTTTATTGCTTCCGCCGGAGTTACCCTTATAAGAGTTTCTCTTTTTCCGGCGAAATCGATTCCGCATCTTCCGACTATATTCCCGAGCCTTTCGAGATATTCCCCGAATATTGCTCTATCGGAAGAATAGGGCGCAAGTCTTGATAAAAGCTCGTAGCCCTTTGCCCGGCGCAAAAGCTCCGGTGTTTCCGCGGCAAGTTTTATCATTCCGAGCTTCTCCTCTTTGAGCGCTTCGGAAGCCGCACCTATATTTCCGCAATATGCCATCGAAACGAGCTTCGCTTCCTCCGAAGAAAGCTCCGGGAAGCTGTTTAAAAGCTCCTCGGCACATTCCTCGCCGGTCGCCGCGGAAAGCTCATATACCGTTACCCTGCTTATTATCGTATCGAGCAAAAGATTTTTATTATCGCAGGTAAGTATAAATCTCGCGTGGGAAGGCGGCTCTTCAAGTGATTTCAAAAGAGCGTTCTGGGCTTCCGGCGTCATTATATCCGCGTTCGGTATGATATATATCTTTTGCGACGACTCGTTCGGCATAAGCCACAGGGTTTCTTTAAGCTCCCGTATACTCTCTATTCCGATACTGCGTTTCTTCTCCTCCGGAAGCACAAAAAACACGTCCGGATGGTTCCCATCCGCTATTTTTCTGCAAACGGCGCATTTTCCGCAGGGGGCGTTTTCCTCCCGGCAGAGCATTGCAGAGGCAAGCCAAAGGGCAAGCTCACGCTTTCCGGTTCCCTTTTCGCCTTCAATGAGCACCGCATGGGACATATATCCCTCTTTGAGCGCGGAGAGAAGATTTTTTTTGAGTTCTTTAAGCGCCGGCATATCAGACCTTATCGAAGCGCTCTACGTTGAGCACGAAAACCGTCGCGCCGCCTACGTTTACCTCCACCGGGAAAGCGGAGAACATACCGACCTCAACGTTGTTGTTCTGTATGACCTGTTTGCGTTTTTTGCTGTGTTTGCTGATGATGCTTATGACGTCCTCCACCTGGTCATCGTTGACGCCGATGAGGAAAGTGGTGTTTCCGCTCATAAGGAAACCGCCCGTCGTGGCAAGCTTCGTTACGAAATATTTTGCTTTCGTAAGAGCGTTGGCAACGGCGCTGCTGTCATCACCCGAAACGATTGCCATAATAAGTTTCATATAAAAACCTCCTTTTGAGAGTTTTGAACTGATTTATATTTCTCAATAAAGGGCGTTTTTTTGCCCGGTTGGGAATACAATCCCTCCGTCAAAACAAGTTTTGGCACCTCCCTTTACACAAGGGAGGCAAAAGGCTCGCCAAAACCTCGGCGTAAACCTTTAACAAGGGGAGTTATTTTCTGAACGCCTTTTTGAGTTTGTTGAGCTTTGAATTGAGCTTCGTTGCGTACTTCACCATCTTCATAGCGAAGGGTTTATAGACTATATCAAACTCTCCGGGAAGCTCGTCAAGAGAGCCGTTGAAGCCTCTTTTGAAGCGGTAAAGTCCGTAGAGATGGTCGTTTTCGTCTTCGGTATTTCCGGAAACGCCCTGAAAATCATATACGGTACAGCCGGTTTCTATCGCCCATTTTATCATTTCCCATTGGATGAGGTAGTTCGGCATAACGTTTCTGTATTCGTTATCCGAAGCGCCGTATACGTAACAGCATTTTCCGGCGTAATTCGTGGTTATTGTTCCGCAGACCGCCTTGCCCTCATAAAAGCCCATATAGAGCCTTACGTGTTCGCCGAGGGAATCAAGCATACGCTCGAAATATTCCTTCGGGCGAATGTTGAAACCGTCTCTCTCTCCGGTAGTCCGCATTATACGCATAAATTCATCGAGATATTCTTTTCCGACGACCTTTATCTCAACGCCGTGTTTTTGGGCGACTCTTACGTTATAGCGGCACTTTTGGGTGAGCGCCATAAAGACTTCGTCCTCGGTTCTTCCGTTAAGGTAAAGGCGGTAATTGAAACGGCACTGTATAGTTTCGAAACCGGTGGGGCCTGCTTTGAGTTTAAAGCCCATTTCTTTCATTATACCGAGAAATCCGGTATCGGAAGCGAGTATATCCGGATCCATTTTGAAATTGTGGGCGTTATATCTTTTGGCAAGCTCATTCGCGCCGGAAACGAGGTCTTTGAGCACGGCTCTGTCGTGAAGGTCGCAGACCGGCCCTCTCGGCACATAGAGAAAACTCGTGTTTATAAGCGGTATCCTCTGTATGAGCACGGACATTCCGCCGGCTATTTTCCCGCTGCCATCCCTCGAAACGACCACCTCGTGCTCCCAGTTGTTTTTTACTCCGTACCAGAGAGTTGACTGGGTAAAACAGCCCTGCGGGTGGTTTTTGCAAAACTCCTCGT
>JAZLFU010000139.1:0-1717 GCA_045615915.1 Oscillospiraceae bacterium | reverse complement strand
AAACAAAATGATTCAAAAATCGCAACCGGAATAATACAATAAATCAAAAGAGCTTTCACCCATTCGATGATCTCGTTTTTTACATTACTTTTCTTTTCCGGAGTATTCTCATTATTATTTTCAAATTCAAATTCCGTATTTTCGTCCATAAATTCTGTCCTCCGCCAATCGTTATGATTCCTATTAAAAATATATTATAGCATTAACTGTATTTAATCGCAATACAGAGAAACAATAATTTAAAATAAGTTAATTTGAGGTGTTCCCGTGTTTATAGTTTTTTTCAGAACAATAATAATTTATTTCATCATAATTATCTGCCTGCGAATAATGGGAAAGCGCCAGCTCGGCGAACTCCAGCCCTCTGAATTCGTAATAGCCATACTTATTTCTAACATCGCTACTCTGTCAATAGAGGATACCGACGTTCCTCTTTTGGGAGCAATAGTTCCGATAATAACACTTATGAGTTCCGAGGTAATTCTGTCGTATATAACTTTGAAAAATAAAAAAGTTCAAAAAATGGTAACGGGAAATCCCGTAGTGGTTATAAGGGACGGTAAAATTGACCAGAAAAGTATGAGAAACCTTCGTTTTTCAATAGATGACCTTATGAGCCAGCTCCGAATAAACGGAGTATTCGATATACGCGAAGTTTCCTGGGCAATAGTCGAAACAAACGGACAGCTTACCGTATACCAGAAATTCGCTTCAAGGCCGCTTACCCCTGACGCTATTTTTTCACCATCTCCAAACGAATGCAACACTCCTCCGATGGTAATCATAAGCGACGGAACGGTCTTGGAAAAATCGCTTAAAAGCTGCAATCTCACAAAGAAATGGCTCGACAATGTTTTGGAAGAAAATAAAATAGCTATAAAGGATATATTTCTCATGACGAGCGATCCTGCCGCCCAATACTACATTGTAAAGAAAGAAGATGTCAATTTTTGAAAAGAATGTGGCTTGCCATTGTGCTCATTGCCGCAACGGTGGTTATAAGCTTCTACTGCTTATTTATTCTTACAAGCTTTAAAAATGAATTCGATAAAGAATTCGATACTCTTTACGAAATGACACTCAACGGTGATATCGAAGAAGCCACGAAATATTCAAAATACGTAACCGAAAAATGGCTTGATGAACACCATGCCATATGTCAAATAGTGCGCCATACCCAAATGGATCAGGTTACCCTCGCCGTTTCAAGGCTTGAATCGCTCGCCCGCTACAATGAAAGCGGAGAGCTTGCCGCAGAAATAATGCGCTGTAAAATACTGCTTGATGAAATATGGGAATCGGAGCTTCCGACATTAAAAAATATATTTTAAAAGAAGCCCATACCTTGAAAAGTATGGGCTTCATTTTTATTTTATAACAGTTACTGTTATTTCTCTCCCCGTTGTTCCGACACTTGTTTCGGTTGTAGGATCAAAACCTTCAAATATCGCCTTTGCCTCATAAGTACCGGCTTCCGGAACGATATCGAATATATCGGAGGTTATATGCTGATTTGGTTTCAAATAACCGGTTTCATAAATCACTTCATCACCGATGACGATTTTAAGTTTCATAATTGTAGGTTTGTCAATGATGTGTTACACATTGGGGAAAGCAAATAGAACCTGTTTAGGGGAGCGCCAATTGAGGGGACGCATGGGGAAATCATTGTATTGGCGTTGGCGAACAGCCAACTGCTTTTGAAAATCATCAAAAG
>JAZLFU010000138.1:0-2723 GCA_045615915.1 Oscillospiraceae bacterium | reverse complement strand
TGAATTTCTATCGGATCACCGAGAGGAGCAACCTTATATACGGAAACCTCCGTTTTCGGTATTATTCCCATATCAAGAAGGCGAAGACGTAGAGCGCCTTCTCCGCCGACGCTTGTTATGACTGCGTTTTTCCCGATTGATAGTTTATCAAGAGTCATTACATACCTCCCGGAGTTAGCAAAGGCTAACTCACTCTGATATTAGGTTAGCATAAACTAACTCAAATGTCAATAGGGGAAATAAGAAAAATAAATTTTGCTTAAATTTAAAAAATAGGGCAAAAAAGCGGCATTTTGTTAATTATTTACAATTGTTGAAGACCGATTTGTTTATTTTGACTGTGGCAAAAGTATTGCAAGAAACTTAAAACGGAATTAAAATATGTGCACCCTAAATGATGAAAATATGAAAAAACGGAGGAAATAATTATGAAAAGATATGAAACGACCTGCGAAACGAAGGTAGAAAGCTGTTTGGAAAGAACTAAAGTTTACGGAATAGACGGATTTGATGACGAAGGAAATTTATGTTTGCATATCGCTTCAGTTACGTATGACCGTGTTGTTGCCGAAAGGATCGCCGATATTCTTAATAACAACGATGTTTCTCTTATAAATGCAGAAGATGTCATAAGAGATTTTATTTTCGGGATTTTTTGCAGATAAAAAAATACCGCCTCCATTTTCGGAAACGGTATTCGGTCTATCAGGATCTAAGCATTTCTTTATCGAGCAGATCCATTCTTCCCGCCTGGTTTACAAGAGCGAATTGAACGGCAACCTGGTTAAACGCGGTACATATCACGTCAAAGAAAATATCCGTTGCAAGGAGAGTTATAAGAGCTTCGTCTGGAATTCCGAGCTGGGTGAACAGCATCGGGCAGAACATAAGGACTCCTCCGGGTATGGCGGGTACCGCTATTGAAAGAATGAACGAGAGGATTATAACCATGATAAACCAACCGGAAGAAACGTTGATATTATAGGTTGAGATCATAAAAAATGATAATATGACGAATCTTATGGCGCTGCATGGTTTAAAGATAGAAGTTCCTATCGGAATTCCGAAGCCGAATACGCTTCCTGCGATTCCGAGTTTGCCGCCGCAGCAGGAATAGTTTGCCATTATTGAAGCGGAACAGGAGTTTGTTCCGAGAGCGATAAAGAACGTTTCGGAAACTTTTTTGAACAGTTTAGTAAGGCTAACTTTGTGTTTGTAGCATATCCAGAGAGCCAGAAACAACATTGCGGTGCATTGGAAACCTATCGTAATTGCCCATGACTTCCAAAGCTTCAATACATTCGAGGTTTCTTCAGCCCAAAAGCTTTTTACAATAATGATGAAAACAAATATCGGTATAATATGGGTGAACCATTCACCGACCAGGAGGAGAAAGCTGTTCAAATCATCGAGCACTTTGAGCAGATTTTTTGCGAGCGGATCAAGTTTCAGAAGTCCTATTCCGAAAACAGCGCCCATTATGATAAGCTGCATTGCGTTGCAGTCTATAAACGGCTGTATCAGGCTTGTGGGAAGCCAGCCGAGCATCATTTCCAAAAGATTGGTATAGTTCAGAGATATTGTGTTTTCGCCGTATGTAAAACTGAACAGAGGAAACGCAAGCATAGCCGTTATAACAACTATTCCGAAAAGAGTTGCGATATAGTCCAAAACCATTTTTTTGCCTATTTTTTGAAAGGTGTTTATATCACCTATACCGGTTATTCCGAGGACTACCGAAAGGAAAATAAGCGGTATTCCGCAGAAACAGAGCACATTGAGGTAGGTACTGCAAATAGGTTCCATAAAGCCTTTTGCAACGGACATTCTCAATTCAGACGGAAGCAGCAGACCGAGAAATCCGACGGCTATTGCGGTAGCAATGGAGATAAGAAGAGTAAGAAAAGAGTTGCTCTTCTTTTGCATCACCTTAAACGTTACAATATTTGAATTGTGGCTGTAACTATATAGGGGAGTAGTTTTAAGGCTTGATAGAAGCTTTTGACTCCATTCACCATATTGATCGTCTTCATCTTCCTTGTTAAGAGGGTCATAGGGCTCTCCGTCAAGTTTCAGGGTGATCATCTGCTGGCCGAGTCTTGAATAGCAGGAAAGCTGAACGCCGCACATTTTTCCGAAATGGTTTTGCCAGGAAAGGAGTATTTCTTCGGCGCTGAATTTTATTCGAAGAGCTTCTTTGCGTTCAAGACCGATTTCGGTCAGATAATCTATTATTTTTTCCGAAGCTATATCTATTTGTTCGGATTCAAGAAAAAAACTGTAACCTATCTCTTTTTTGCTCAAATTATCGCCCCGCTTTTTATTGTCTTGAATTTTTTGTTCAGTTTATTTCATCTTCTTCGACGTCTATGCGCTGTCTTGCAACGAGTTCGGAGAAGAAACCTTTATTTTCAATAAGTTGTTCGTAAGTGCCTTCTTCAATGATTCTGCCTTTGTCAAGAACGATTATCCTGTTACAATGGCGGATTGTTGAAAGGCGATGGGCAATTACGATTCTTGTGCATTTAAGGCTGTCTATCGCGTCGGAGACCTTTTTCTGCGTTACGTTGTCGAGAGCGGAGGTTGCCTCATCAAACATAAGTATTCTCGGTTTCGGAGCAACGGCGCGCGCAATCATAAGGCTTTGACGCTGACCGCCGGAAATTCCTCCCTGGCCTTCGGTTATGAACGTAAACATACCCATTGGCATTGCGCGTATATCG